>NZ_JBFAZX010000038.1:0-58658 GCF_040689395.1 Dactylosporangium sp. NPDC051484
CCAACCACGGACGACGAGCCATCCGCCTCAACGACGGCATGCTCGAATGGCGCCTCGCCGACCTCCCCATCACCACCGGGGAACACCCGTGACCGCGGGTTCGCAACCGGCGGCAGGTCTCACCTTCGACGGCACCGGTCTGCTGTGCGTCACTCTGCTGCTCCGGCTGCGCCGGGCCATCCAGGACCTCGCACCGGGCACCGTCGTGCACGTCATCGCCAGCGACCCCGCCGCCCCGCTCGACCTGCCCGCCTGGTGCCACCTCACCGGCCACGACTACCTCGGCGAACTCCCCGAACCCAGTCCGCCGACCTACGCACTGCGCATCACGGCCAGCGCGCACCGGGTCGACCCCGCCAGGCCCTGGCACACCACGCCCTGAGCCCGGCGCGAGTCCGGAAGCCCTGCCCGGGCCGCCGCGGCCGGTAACGGCACGGCGCGGCGGCGCGGTCAGGCCTTACGCAGGCTGCGGATCAGGGCCGCGGCCAGGATGACGCACGAACCGGTCGTCACGGCGGCCCAGACGGTACGGCTGGTGTGCCAGTCCTCGGATGGCCAGACCGGAAACACCGGCAGTTGCTGGGTGAACGGCCTGGCCAGCGCCAGCGCGGTGGCCGTCGGTACGACGATCGCGGCGAACGCGCGCCCGGGCTCGGCCACCCCTCGGCCACGCCGCCAGGTGGTGACCGCGAGCGCGAGGCCGGCCATGCCGGCCGCCTGCAGCACGAAGAACCAGAAGTGGTCGGGCAGTCGGCTCCGGGCGACCAGCAGGCACGCGATCCACGTGCCGAGCACGAGCGGCACCACGGCGGCTCGGGCGGCGATGCGCCACCACAGCGGCCGGGGCAGTGTGTCCACCACCTGCGCGGCCGGTTCGTCGCTCGCCCAGGCGGTGATCCCCGCGATCAGGCCGAGGGCCGTGCCCTGCAGCGGCCACATGACCGCCGGCCACCGGGCGACGAGCGTCATCAGGCCCACGATGATGCCCGTGGCGGCGATGGTCAGCCGCCACGGGACCGCCTGGACCAGGTACCGGGTCACGCGCCGCTCGGCAGCGGATTGACCAGGGTGTGCTCGACGCCGGTGAACATCGCCAGCAGGCAGGTGACCACGGCGGCCACGAACAGCGCGCCGCCCACGAGGCGCAGTGCCGGCGTCCGGGCGCTGGGATCGTGCCACAGCGCGGCGACGACGGCGAGCCCACACAGGCAGCCCAGGTACGCCGCCCACCAGCCGGGTGAGCCGCTCAGCAGCAGCATCCGCATGTCGTCGCCCTCGACGCCGATCGGGCCGCCCCAGTACGTGAACGGCATGATCACCCGAACCGAGCGCAGCGGCTCGAAGATGCCCTGGAAGACGATGGCCACCGCGACGAGCAGTACGGCGACGATCGGTGCCGTGCCACGCTGCGGCAGGTACCGGCCCACCACGATCCCGAGCAACGGCCCGCCGAGCGCGGAGAACGCGCCCTCGCCGAGCAGCGCCGCGAAGGTCCAGCCGTCGCCGGCGGGGCCGAAGGGGAATCCGTTGTCCGGCACCGGCCAGTGGTGCTGCGCCCACATCGCCCACGCCACCCAGAGCAGGCCGACGGTGAACGGCAGCAGGGCCGTGAGTGCCAGTGCCGCGGTCTGCACCCGCTCCGGCACCGGGGTGACCCCTGCGGCCCGGTTCAGCGTGGCCGCCTTGCGGGTCTGCGCGGCCATCGCGACCAGGCCGAGGATGCCGAGGCCAGCGGCGGGAACGATGGCGTTGAAGAAGCCGGAGGACGGCTGGTCGGGCCGGCCGACGGTCGTCGCGACGGTCAGAAGCACTCCGATGATGAACAGCGGATGCGTGGCGTATCTGCGCAGCTCCATGGCGGTGAGCTGGCCCAGTGCGCTGCCGGTGCGCGCGGTGGTGGCGGTCGTCGTCATGCTGCTAGTTCCATCCGGGACTGGGCCGTGGGGCCGAGCATCAGCAGGTAGGCGTCCTCGACGGACGGTTCGGCCGCGACGGCCTCCGCGGTGGGCTGACCGCCGATCGAGCGGACCTGGCCGTCGGCGGTGCGCCAGGACGCCTGCGCACCGGGCAGTTCGACGCCGGCGAGCCACACCCGGCCGGCGGCGGTACCGACGAAGTCACGGACCTTGCCGTCGAAGTGGATGCGTCCGGCCGCCACGACGATGACCCGATCGCACAGCGCGGCGACGTCCTCGGTCTGGTGGGTGGCGAGCACGACCGCCCCGGTGCGGCCGCGCTCGGACAGCAGCGCCCGCAGCGACGCCCGTTGCTCGGGGTCGAGCCCGGTGGTCGGCTCGTCGAGCACGAGCAGGCGCGGGTCGCCGATGAGTGACTGGGCGAGGGCGAGGCGCCTGCGCTGCCCGCCGGACAAGGTGCGGATGCGCCTGGTGGTGCGCTCGCTGAGCCCGACCAGATCGAGGACCCGGCGGACCTCGGCATGGCGTGCCGCGGTGGACGTCCACTCCTTGAGCACCGCGATGTAGTCGACGAACGCGAAGCACGTCATGCCCCGGGGGAACTGCAGTTCTTGCGGGAGATACCCGAGGACGCGCCGTACCTCTGCCCGCTGCGCCGGCCCGGCGGTGGCGTCGTAGCCCAGGACCGTGATCCGGCCGGACGTCGGCGGGATCGCGGTCGTGAGCATCCGGATGAGGGTGGTCTTGCCGGCGCCGTTGGGACCGAGCAGGCCGGTCACGCCGACGTCCAGGTCGAGGTCGACCGCGTCGAGGGCCGTGGTGCTGCCGTAGCGCTTCGTCAAGGCACGCGCCTGCACGAGTCTGGTCATGCATATCCTCCTGGGGTACGGGCGAGACGGATTCGGATCGCGAGCGCGACCGCGGTGACGCAGGTGATGGCGACGTAGACGAGCTGGGCGTGCGGGCGGACGGTCAGCACGACGTCGTGCCGGCCGAACGCGACGGCGACCACGGCGATCCACGCGGCGCACAGCAGCGCGCCGGCGACCCTCGGCGGCCACCAGGTGAGCAGGACCAGCGCGGCGAGCGTCAGGCCGAGCCCGGGACCGAGCCAGGCGACGGAAAGCCAGCCGATGCCGGGCAGGATCGCCCCGAAGCCGACGACGAACGGCACCGTGGTCACCATGACCGCGAGGGTCCGCAGCAGGCTGAGCCGCACCTTCGAATACGGCGTCGTGTTGGCGAGCTCGGCGAGCGAGTCCCCGGTCACGAACGCCCCGACGACGCCGAGCAGCGGCACCAGCGGGGCGCCGAGCAGATAGCACGCGGTGGCCAGGTTCGAGCTCGACCAGGCCGCCGCCACGACGAACACGAACACGGCCGCCGAGGCGAGCACCCATGGCCCGCGCAGCGACTGGGACGCGTTGAGCAGTACCGCGTCGCGCTCGGTGAGCCCCAGCCGGCGCAGTGCTCGCAGCGGCGGGGACAGGACGGGGCGCTGGATCTGCGCCCGTACGCCATCCCAGGCTCGTCGCAGCGTTGCCGGGTCGGACAGTTCCGCCAGAGTCGCGCGGCAGGACGGGCACGCCATCAGGTGCGCCTCGATCGACGCGGACGGCACCGGACCGATGTCGCCGCCGAGGTACCGGCGCAGCAGAGCCCGGTCGTAGTGCCCGGACTCGCGGTTCACGTCGCCTCCGCTCATGACGCGCTCAGCAGGCTGGCGCGTAGCTGGGACTTGGCCTGCCGCAGCCGGCCCTTGACCGTGCCGTGCGGCACGCCCAGCAGCCGTGCGGCCTCCTTCGTGGTGAGGCCGTCGAGGATGGTGGCCTGGACGACGGCCCGCAGTTGCGGCGACAGCCGGCGCAGCGCCGTGCCGAGATCGCCGTGCTCCACGCCGAGCAACACCTGTTCCTCGGCGCTGACGAGCGGCGCGTCGGCCTCACCGTCGGCCAGGAACGTCCAGGCCACCGGCGACCGGCGCAGCCGGGAGATCAACCGGCGCACGGCGATCCCCCAGAGCCACGCCCCGACCTCCCCGTCCCCGCGCCACCGCTCGGCGCCCTTCCACACGGCGACGAACGTGTCCTGCAGGACGTCGTCGACTGCGTCGGGGTCCGCGCACCGCCGCCGCAGCCGGGCCACGATCCAGGGCGCGTGCCGGTCGAACAGCAGCCGTAACGCTCCCTCGTCACCGTCCGCGACGGCGCGCAGCAGATCCGCGTCGCCGGCGTCAGCGTTCGAGCTCATACCCTCACTGTCGCCGCGGGCGGCCCTGGCGGATCAGCTGGAGCCGAGAAATCTTGGAGAGCGCCTGTCGTGCGGCATGGCCCGCTCGGGTGATCGTGGCGCTCCCCCCACCGCCGCACACTTGGAGGAGGACATCGCCGCGGGCGCGCTTCCGCCCCGAGGATCGGCCGGATGGATCACCGGGGCCGGGGCGTATCGCGCCGAAGACATCCGAGCGAAGGAGTCCAGCATGAAGGCGGTGCGGTTCGACGAGTACGGCGGCATCGACGTTCTCCAGGTGGCCGACGTGCCGGTTCCCGAGCCGGGCCAGGGGCAGGTGCTGGTCGAGGTCAAGGCCGCGTCGATCAATCCCGGTGAGGCGAAGATCCGCGACGGGTCGTTGCAGGCGATCTGGCCGGCCACCTTCCCGTCGGGCGAGGGCACCGACCTGGCCGGGATCGTGACGAAGGTCGGCCCGGGGGTCGAGGGTATCGCCGCCGGTGACGAGGTCATCGGCTTCACCGACGAGCGGGCCAGCCACGCCGAGTACGTGGTCGTGCCGGCGCGGAATCTGACGGCCAAGCCGGCGAACGTGTCCTGGGAGGTCGGCGGGTCGTTGGGCGTCGCCGGCAGCACGGCCTACGCCGCGGTGCGCGCAGTGTCGGTGCGGCCAGGCGACACGGTGGCGGTGACGGGCGCCGCCGGCGGCGTGGGGTCCATGGCCGTCCAGCTGGCCCGGCGGGCCGGCGCCGAGGTGATCGGCATCGCCGGTCCGGACAACCGCGACTGGCTGACCACGCACTCGGTCACGCCCGTCGCCTACGGTGCGGGCCTGACCGACAAGCTACGCGAGACGCCGATCGACGCCTTCATCGACACGCACGGCGACGGTTACGTGCGAATGGCGGTCGAGCTGGGCGTGGCGCCGGAGCGCATCGACACGATCATCGACTTCCCCGCGGTCGAGGAGTACGGGGTGAAGGCCGAGGGCAGCGAGAGCGCCATGAACACGGCGGTCATGGCCGAACTCGCCGCGCTGGCCTCCTCCGGCGACCTGGACGTGCCGATCGCGGCGGTGTTCCCGCTCGACGACGTCCGCGCGGCGTTCGAGCAGCTGGAGCGGGGCCACACCCGAGGCAAGATCGTCCTGCGGCCCTGACCGCCGGGGTGTCCGGACCGGGAGGCCGGCTCATGAGGGTTGTTGTGAACCTGACGCGCTGTCAGGGGTATGCGCAGTGCGCCTTCCTCGCCCCGGACGTGTTCCGGATGCGTGGGGACGAGGCGCTGATGTACGACCCGCAGCCCGACGACGCGCAGCGCGACCGGGTGCTGCGGGCCGCAGCGGCGTGCCCGGTACAGGCCATCCGGGTCGACAGCATCGAAGACCGGGAGTCCGCCGCCAGGGCCAGCATGGCGGCGTCCGCGGTGACGGGAGGCCCGCCGGGGCAGGCCCCGCCGGACCAGGCGTCCACACCCGTGTCTGGCCTGCGCAACGCGGCGATCGAGGCGTTCCGGCGGCACGGCCGGATCGTGATCGTGGGCGCGTCGCTGGCCGGTCTGGCCGCCGCGGCGACCCTGCGCCAAGAGGGCTTCACCGGCGCGCTGACCATGATCGGGGACGAGTCGTGCCGGCCGTACGACCGGCCCCCGCTGTCCAAACAGGTCCTCGACGGATGGGTGGCCCCCGAGCACACCGGGCTGCCCCGCGCGGACGAGCTCAACGCCCGCTGGCTGCTCGGCGTCCCCGCCACCGGGCTGGACCTGGCCGGCGCGCGGGTCCACCTCGGCGACGGCGGCACGGTCGGCTACGACCGGCTGCTGATCGCCACCGGAACCAGGGCCCGGCCCTGGTTCAACGCGGCCGAGGCCGCCCTCGACGGGGTGTTCCTGCTGCGTACTCGCGACGACGCCGCCCGCCTGCGCCGCCGGCTGGCCGACCGGCCCCGGCGGGTGCTGGTCATCGGCGCCGGGTTCACCGGCTCCGAGGTCGCCTCCGTGTGCCGGGACCGGGATCTGGCGGTCACGGTCGTGGAGCGGGGACCGGCCCCGCTGGCCGGCGCGCTGGGCGGGGTGATCGGCGCGGTGGCCGCCGACCTGCAGCGTGCGCACGGTGTCGACCTGCGCTGCGGCGTCACCGTCACAGCGCTGGAGGGGGACAGCGACGGCCGGCTGCGCCGCGCCCGCCTGTCCGACGGCGGTACCGTCGACGCCGAGGTCGCCGTGGTGGCGCTGGGCGCGATCCGCAACACCGAATGGCTACGTGGTTCGGGTCTGGCCGCCGGTCACTGGGGTGTGGGCTGCGACGCCGGATGCCGGGCGTTCGACGTCAACGGCGTCGTCACCGACGACGTCTTCGCCGCCGGCGACGTCGCGCGTTTCCCGCACCCGCTGTACGACTACCAGTTCCTGGCCCTCGAGCACTGGGGCAACGCGGTCGCCCAGGCCCAGGTGGCCGCCCACAACATGATCAGCGCGCACGGCGACCGGTGGCCGCACCTGGCCAGCCCGGTGTTCTGGTCGGCGCAGTTCGGCACCAACATCAAGTCGGTCGGGGTACCGACCTTCGCCGACCAGGTCGTCATCGCCCAGGGGTCGGTCGAGGAGCACCGGTTCGTGGCCGCCTACGGCTACCGGGGGCGGATCACCGCCGCGGTCGGGTTCGACCAGGGCAAGTGGCTGGAGTCGTACCAGAGCCTGATCGAGCAGGCGGCGGCGTTCCCGCCCGCGCCGCGCCCCGGCGACCGGCAACCGGTGCCCGCGCAGATTCCCGACCACACCATCCGCGAACGCCAGGCCACCGTCGTGGTGACCGGCCACGATCCGAGCGAGCGCCGTGCGCAGCTGGTGCACCACCGGTGAACCCGTGCGGCGGTGCCCGGTGGCGGCAACGAAAGGCACGTCATGGCACAGCCCAGCATCTACGAGCAGATCCTCGACCCCGCCAACCGGGCCGACCCGTACCCGCTCTACGCGCGGCTGCGCAGGACCCCGGTGGCGCGGCAGCCCGACGGCACCTACGTGGTCAGCACCTACCGCGAGGTCGTCGCGCTGCTGCACGACCCACGGGTCAGCTCGGACCCCCGCAGCCACCCCGAGCTGGCCGGCGCCGCACCCGCGGCGCAGGAGGGCCCGACCGGGCTGCCGATGTCGTTCATCAGCCGCGACCCGCCCGAGCACGACCGGCTGCGGGAGCTGGCGATCCGGCCGTTCGGGCCGCCCCGCACCCCGGGACGTATCGAGGGCATGCGCCCCTGGCTGGCCGAGGTCACCGACGGCCTGATCGACAAGTTCGCGGGGCGCAACCGGGTGGACATCGTCGACGACTTCGCCTACCCGCTGCCCGTGACGGCGATCTGCCGCCTGCTCGACGTCCCCCGCGAGGACGAACCGCGCTTCCACCACTGGGCCGACGCGATCATCGACACCGCCGACCCGAGCTCGGGCACGTTCGCCGAGCGCCAGCGCAGGCGAAGCCTGGTCCAGGCCGAACTCGGCGGGTATCTGGACGGGCTCGTCGAGGCCCGCGTCCGCCGGCCGGGCGACGACCTGCTCTCCGGGCTGCTCACCGACACCGGCCCGCACGCGCCGATGTCCCGCGGCGACCTGGTGAGCACGGCCGTACTGCTGCTGGTCGCCGGTCACGAGACCACCGTCAACCTCATCGCCAACGGCGTGCTGACCCTGCTGCGCCACCCCGATGTGCTCGACCGGCTGCGCCACGAACCCGGCCTCATCGTCCCGCTGGTCGAGGAGCTGCTGCGCTACGAACCGCCGGTGCAGCTGCTGAGCAGCCGCAGCACGCTGGCCGACATCGACATCGCGGGCACCACCATCCCCAAGGGCTCACCGCTCACGCTGATGCTCGCCGCCGCCGACCGCGACCCCGGCCGCTTCCCCGACCCGGACCGCTTCGACCCCGACCGCGCCGACAACCAGCATCTCGGCTTCGGCAGCGGCATCCACTACTGCTACGGGGCCCCGCTCGCCCGGGTCGAGGCGCAGGTCGCGTTGTCCGAGTTGGCCCGCCGGCTGGTGCACCCCCGGCTCGTCGTCGACCCGCCACCGTACCGGCCCAGCCCGACCCTGCGCGGCCCCCGCCACCTGCTCGTCGACATCGACGCCGTCGCCACCGCCGCCGAGGCTGCGGCCGGCGCGCGGCCCCGCGTCCGGGTGCCGTGACCGCTCCCGGACGGGCGGACCCGCTCAGCGCATCGTCCGGAAGGCGCGGCGCACCTGGTCGACGAACAGTTCCGGCTGCTCGAAGGCGGCGAAGTGGCCGCCGCGCGGCGGCTGGTCGTAGAAGCGCAGGTCGGGAAAGTATCGCTGGCACCAGCGCCGCGACGGCCGGAAGATCTCGCGCGGGAAGGCCGAGAAGCCGACCGGCACGGCGAGCGGCTCCGACGGGCGAGCGCCGCGGCCAGATGGCCGGGCGAAGCCGTTCTCCCAGTAGATGCGGGCCGACGAGGCGGCCGTCGCGGTGTGCCAGTAGACGCTGATGTTGTCGAGCATCTGGTCGCGGCTGAGCGCGCCGAGGGGGTCACCGTCGTGATCGGTCCAGGCCCAGTACTTCTCGGCGATCCAGGCGCACTGGCCCACCGGGGAGTCGACCAGCCCGTAGCCGACGGTCTGCGGGCGGGTCGCCTGCTCGAGGGCGTAGCCGCTGCCCCATTCCCGGTGATCGGCGACGTCGGCCAGGCTCTGCCGCTCGAAGTCGGTCAGGTCCGCGGTGTCGCGTTGGCCATCGCGGTCAGCCACCGGCAACATGTTGAGGTGGATGCCGGCCAGGCGCTGCGGATGCCGCGCCGCGAGCGTCGTGGTCACGATCGATCCCCAGTCGCCGCCCTGCGCGCCGAACCGCTCGTATCCCAGCCGGCTCATCAGCGTCGCCCACGCCCGGGCGATCCGCGCCGGCCCCCAGCCCGGCTCGGCGGGCCTGGCGCTGAAGCCGAAGCCCGGCAGCGACGGGCACACGACGTGGAACGCGTCGCGCGCCTCGCCGCCGTGCGCGACGGGGTCGGCCAGCGGCCCGGCGACGTCCAGGAACTCCACGACCGACCCCGGCCAGCCGTGCGTCACGATCAGCGGCAGCGCATCCGGATGGGGTGAGCGCAGGTGGATGAAGTGGACGTCGAGGCCGTCCAGCTCGGTGGTGAACTGCGGTAGCCCGTTGAGCCGGTCCTCCAGGCGGCGCCAGTCATAGCCGCTGTGCCAGTACCCGCACAGATCCCGCAGCCAGTCCAGCGGTACACCCTGGCTCCAGCTCTCCGCCGGCGCCGGTTCCGGCCACCGGGCGCGCGCCAGCCGCCGCCGCAGCTCGTCGAGCGCGTCGTCACCGACGCTGACCGTGAACGGGGCCACCTCGCCGCCCATGCCGCCACCGTAGCTCCGGCCCGGCGGCCGGCACCGGCGGCCGGTTCCGGCACGACGCGAAATCACCCGAGCCCTGCGGAGCCGGCCGGTGCATCCGCCACCCGCAGGTTCCTCGACGGCAAGAGTGGGCAGTTGGTCGTCATGAAGACTGTCCTGCACAACGTCCGGGTCTTCGACGGAAGGCGGATACTCCCGCCGGACACGGTGGTCATCGACGGAGAACGGTTCGGCAACGGTACGGACGACGCCCGCGTCGTCGACGGGGAAGGCGCGGTCGCGCTGCCCGGGCTGATTGACGCCCACCTCCACCTCGACCGGCGGCCCACGCTCGAGCGGCTGGTGAGGTTCGGGGTGACCACGGCGCTCGACATGGGCTGCGCGCCGCCGGAGCTGATCGACTCGATGCGGGTCTCCCGTGGACTGACCGACGTCCGCAGCGCCGGCACTCCGGCGATCGCGCCGGGCGCCTGGCACGCGCGCATCGCGGCCCTCGCCGAACGGGGCGTCGTGCACGGCGCCGACGAGGCGGAACGCTTCGTGGCCGAACGGCTCGTCGAGGGCTCCGACTACCTGAAGATCATTGTCGGGAACCCGGAGCCCAGCCACGACCAGGCGACCCTCGACGCGCTCGTCGGCGCCGCGCACCGGCGGACGCGGCTCGTCATCGCCCACGCGACGTCCGTCGAGGCCGTCGCCATGGCGATTCGGGCCGGGGTCGACATGCTCACGCACGTGCCGCTGGATCGGCCGTTGGATCGGGCCACCGCGGATCGCATGGTGATCGACGGCCGGGAGCTGATCCCCACATTGTCCATCATGGAGGGTGTGGCGGCGCAGTCCGCCGGCGTGTATGCGGATGCCAGCTACGCGGCGGCCCGCGACAGCGTCACCACCGCCTACCGCGCCGGGGTGCCGATCCTGGCCGGGACCGACGCCAACTCGACGGCCGAGGCGCCGGTGAACGTCAGCCATGGCGACAGCCTGCACCACGAGCTGGAGCTTCTCGTCGACGCCGGAGTCAGCCCGCTCGACGCGCTGCGCGCCGCCACGGTGCTGCCCGCCGTCCACTTCGGACTGACCGACCGCGGTGCCGTCGAGGCCGGCCAGCGGGCCGACCTGGTGCTCATCGACGGCGACCCGCTGCACGACATCCGTGCCACCCGCGCGATCACCCGCGTCTGGTGCGGCGGCGTCGAACACACCCCGGCCGAGCTGGCGAGGTGACCTGGGCGCCCCGGGCGAGATCTGGTCAAGGTCTGCCAGGGGCGCCCAGGTCGGCTCAGCGCTGGGCCTCGGCGACCGCCGCGCGCACCACCTCGGCGCCGGCCGGGGTGCCGGGCGAATCCCAGCCGGCCGGGTTGCCGGCCGAATCGGTGTACAACCCGTACGGAATGCCGTAGACGGGCGTGCCGGGCTGGACACGCCAACTGTCGGCCAGCGTGCCCACATCGACGGTGTCGAAGCCGATGGCGTCCAGGAACACGGTGACGGCCTGCTTGGCCTCGGCGTCGTCGCCGGCGATCGGCAACGCGCTGCGGTCCGCGGCGCCCGACGGGCGGGCCAGCGAGACGAGGTGCTTGAAATAGATGTTGTTGAAGCCCTTGACCACCCGCGCGCCGCCCAGGTGGCGCTGGAGCAGCTCACTGCTGGTCGTCGAGGCTTCGTCCAGCTCGGCGAAATGGCCGTCGCGCTCCGGATAGTAGTTGTTGGTGTCGATGACGACCTTTCCGGACGCGGGATCGGCCGGCACCTCGCGGTACGCCTTGAGGGGGACGGTCACCACCACGATGTCGCCGGCCGCGGCGGCGTCCGCCGGCCTTCCCGCCCGTGCGCGCGGGCCGAGCTCGTCGACCAGATCCCGCAGGGTCTCGGGTCCGCGAGAGTTGCTGAGCACGACGTCGTGGCCGGCGGCGACCGCCAGCCTGGCCACCGTGCTGCCGATGTTGCCACTTCCGATGAGTCCGATCGTAGTCACACCATCGCCAACCAGGCGGCGCCGTCGCCAATTCCGGGATGCGTGGGTGACGGTAAGGAAACCGTAAACCGGTCCGCGCAGTGTGGTTCATGTTGGCCCCACGAACAACAGGGACACGAACGAGGAGATGCACTGATGCAGGACCAGATCCAGGCCGCCGTCGAGGAGATCGTCGCGTCGGGCGCGGAGGGCGGGCTTCAGGTCGCCGTGTACCGGCATGGGGAGCCCGTCGCCGAGGCCGTGGCCGGGCCGGGAATCGCCCCTGACACGCTCTTCCACGTCACGTCGACCGGCAAGGGCGTCACGGCGACCGTCGTGCACGTGCTCGTGGAGCAGGGCGTGTTCACCTACGAGACCCCGATCGCCGAGCTGTGGCCGCAGTTCGCGGCGCATGGCAAGGGGCGTGCGACCGTGCGGCACGCGCTGACCCACACCGTCGGCGTGCCCGGGGTGCCGGTCGGCACCACCCCGGAGGACCTGTGCGACTGGGACCGGATGTGCGCGACCATCGCCGACGCGCGGCCGTGGTGGGAGCCGGGGACGAAGCAGGGATACCACCCGCAGACCTTCGGCCACATTCTCGGCGAGGTCGTGCGCCGAGCCACCGGGCAGACCATCTCGCAGTCGCTGCGCGCGAACGTGGCCGGCCCGCTCGGGGTGGCCGGTGAGCTGTACTTCGGCGTACCGGTGGCGGAGCACGAGCGCGTCGCGCGACTGGCCGAGCCCGAGGGCACGCCGGAAATGACGCCGGAGATGTTCGCCGCGTTCGCCGAGCAGGTACCGTTCTTCCGGGTCGTCGACGGCTGGACCGCCGCGCCCCCGGCGGCGATGCCCACGGCCGCGTACTGCAACCGGGCCGACGTGCTCGCCGCCGACATCCCCGCCGGGGCCGTCGCGTCCGCGCGGGCGCTGGCCCGCATGTACTCGGCGCTGCTGGGCGAGGTCGACGGGGTACGGCTGATCAGCCCGGACCGGCTGCGCGAGGTCACGGCGCCGGCGGTGAGCGGCCCCGACGAGATCGCCGGCCTCCCGGCCACCCGCGGCCTGGGGTACGGCCTGGGCTTCGAGGGGCCGCTGGACGGCCCGACGCTGTTCGGCATGGCCGGCTCCGCAGGCACGGCGGCGTTCGCCGACACAGCCACCGGCATCGCGGTCGCGGTCGCCAAGACCACGGTCAGCGCCGGCGACTACACCACGTTCAACCGGATCGCGGACGTGGTCGCCAAGGCCGCGAGCACGTCGTGAACGGCCGGCCCGGTCCCGCGAGCGCCGCGGGGCCGGGCCAGCCAGCAGTACGCGGTCTCGTTGAACAGCGGCGCAAGGTAGTCCAACCGGGTCAGGAACCTCGTGCCCTGCACCCAGGTGCGGAACTCCACGGCTGCTGGCCGCCGCCGTGGACTACGTCGGACTACGTCGCCGAGCACGGCTCGGCGGACCTGCCTGCCCCGGCAGATGCGAGATCGGCAAGCATGGCAAGCGGAGTTTTATTCGAATAGCACCGACTTCCTCATAGCCATTCGATGCGCCACTCGGAAACTAGGAACAAGTTCGCCACCTCGTCCATGTCCTTAGCCCAGTAGTCACCGCCATCGGATGGATTCTCAATGTCATCGACCAGGAAAATATAATACCCGCGAGTGGCCTCCGCGTCGAAGCAGACACGAACGAAGTAGCCCTCGTTCTCGCCGGCCAACACGCGGCCGTATCGGTCAAGCGGAATATCTAACATCGTGGTCAACCAATGAGTGGAACGTGATTATTCGCAATAGATTTTCCTAGATCGTCGAATATCTCGAAGTGAACATGAGGACTATTCGGCCAGTGCCCGATGCCTTGAACCGAAGCCGGATCGACGCGGAATCCTTTGTTGCCGTTCCGGAAGACGCCCGGCGCGACCTCCTTCGCGGCATCGCCGACGAAAGCACGTCCGGTTGCCATCGCGTCATCCATTGTAATACTGAATTTGCTGATGAAACTGGCAGAGAACTTCTTCGAGGTTCGGTTAAGGAACTGTGTCGCATGATCCGCAGTCTCATCAATGATGTCCTGCCGAATCTCTCCAACGCAGTTGTGTACGAGGACCGGCGTGGTACCCGCGATTACATAGTACGTGTGGGTTTCAGCGACCGTGAGGTCGTACATGTCTCGGGTGCCGAGATAGTTGCGGACGTCGACGATCTCGGACGACGTTCCGGCGCTCCCGTACTGCTCTGTTCCCGATCGCAGGTCGCCGGCGCTCACCCACACCTGCTGATCGCTGTCCCAGAACGGGTGGTTCTGTGAGGTCCGGATCGTGGTGACGGTGCCGTTCGGGGTTTTGACCGTTAGGTCGGTCAGGGCGTTGTCGCGGTTCACCTTCACCGCGAGCACCGTGCGCGGCGACGCCTTGCCTGTTCTCGGATCGGTGGCTTGGACGGTGTCGCCGACCTTGACGTCCTTGATGGGCTTCTGCTTGCCGTCCGCCATCTGGACCTTGGTGTCGGCGGTGAAGCTGCATCCCTTCTTGAACAGATTCTTGGCGCCCTGGGCGATGGCGCGCGACTCGGCGGCCGCGGCCTTGCCGCCGGCCTGGGCGGCGGCCTTGAGACCGCCGCCGCTCATCAGGGCCGCCTTGCCGGCCTTCAGCGCGGCGCCGCCCGCCGCGCCGAGGCCGCCCATGAGGCCGCCGACGATGGCGCCCTTCACGCCGGTCTTGAGCATGCCGCCCCAGGAGAAGTTGCCCCTTGTGCTCGACCTTCGTCTGGATGGCGTAGGTCACCATGTTCTGGACGGCTCCGGCCAGCGCACCGCACGCCACGGCGCCGACGCCGGTCCAGCCGATCGCGGCGCCGCAGCCAAGGCCGACGGCGAGGCCAGCAACCGTGCCGATGATCTCGGCCTTGTGCTTATCGACCCAGTTGACCGTGGCGGTCGCCGCCGTCTTCAGGCCGCACTTGATCGGGTGGGCCTTGCACCAGGCCCTCCTCTGGGCTTCCTTGGCGCGCTTCTGACCGTCGAGCACAGCCTTGGTGTCTCTTTCCAGCTGTGCCTGATCGATGGGCCGTTCCATGTTCGCGGCGCCGGACTTGCCGTAGTACTGCTCGTCCGTACGCTCGCCGGTCGGGTCGCTGTGCGTGACCGGGCTGTTCTCGGCGTACGCGTAGCCCTGCAACTGCTGGGGATCGCTGCTGTCGACGATCGGGTCGGCGGAGATGAAGCGGCCGATCGCGGCATCGTAGTAGCGGGCGCCGACGCTCACCAGGCCGGTCGGGTCGTTGGTGCCGCCGACGAAACCCTTCTCGTTCGGCCAGGTGATCGCGGCGCCGCAGGCTTCGCCGAAGGGCTGCTGGCGGCGGACCGTCGCGGCCTGGGACGTGGCCACGATCGAGACGTCCGCGGTGCCCTGGCCGTCGCTGGCCAGCCAGGTCAGGCCGGACGCGGTGCGCTGGCCGACCGTGGTGCCGCCGAAGCCGTAGTACCGTGTGCAGGTCTTCACCGCAGTCTGGGTGTTGTACTTCACCTCCATGTCCGGCAGGTAGAGGGTCTTGCCGTTGACGTCCTTGCGGATCAGACGGTTGCCGTCGGCGCCGTAAAGGAACGTGGTGCTGCCGGCGGTGTCAGTGACGCTGGTCAGGTTGCCCTCGGCGTCCCACTGCAGGGTCTGGTTGCCGTTGGCGCCGGGGCGGCCGGTCGTGTTGCCGGCGTTGTCGTAGGTGTACGACGCCGTCCGGGTGCCGTTGTTGTCCGTGACGCTGGCGCCGGTCAGCGTGTGCGGGCGGACCGTGGTCGGCGGGGTCGTGCCGGTCGGGTACGTGTACGTGGTTGCCGCGGTGCCCGCGGCGGTACCGTACCGGGTCTGCTTGGTACGGCGGCCAATCGTGTCGTACTCGTAGTTGACCCGGTACGGGGCCGGGCCACCGGTCGTCGCCGTCGGGCCGGTCGAGCAGTCGCCCGAGGCCGGGGTCCACGCGTCGGTCAGGCGCTCGTAGCGGTCGTGATTGAAGCACTGCGTGTCGGCGGTGCCGCCCGCCGCGGTGTCGGCGATCTTCGTGATGGTGCCGAAGTCGTTGTACGAGTAGTGCAGGTCGGAGACGGTGTTCGGGGAGACCTGGTCGCGGTCGGTCTTGAGACTGGTCAGCCGGCCGGTCTCCAGCTCGTAGCCGCGGGAGAGGTAGGTGCGCGGGCCGTTGCTGTCGCCGTCGTCGGTGGTGACGGTGCTGTTGAACAGGGTGTACTGCGTCGGCTTAGCCAGGGCGTTGAACGACGTGCGCTCGACGAGCCAGCGCTGCTGGTCGGTACCGTAGAACGTGCTGAGGTTGTCGGTCATGCCGAGCGCGTTGTAGCCGACGAGGGTGGTCTCGCTGGCAAGATCGCCGGCGGCCGGCGAGGTCAGGCTGTTGACCGTGCCATCGGGGTTGTAGCCGGTGTAGTACGTGTAGTCGCCGGCGAGGCCCGTCTCCGACGCAGGGATGGTGACGGTGGCGACGGTGGGCTGATACCGGTCGTTGTACTGCACGACCGTCGACTTGTACTGCTGGCCGCTGACGTAACGGATCGACGCTGTGGGGTAGCCCTTGGCCACGGTCACGTTGTCTTGCAGCTTCGTCGTGTCGTACGTCCAGGAGGCGAGCAGGTTCGCCGCGCTGATCGAGTTCTGGTAGAGGCCGGTCTTGCGGTTCAGTTCGTCGTAGGTGTAGACGAGAACCTTGCTGCGGCTGTCGGTCGTCTTCTTCAGGCGGCCGGCGTTGTCGTACTCCTTTGTCGTCGTGCCGCTGTCGGGGTCCTTTGTGGACGTATTGCGCCCGCGCAGGTCGTAGTCGTAGGTCCACTCGTAGCCGGCCGGGTCGACCACCTTGGACAGCAGGCCGCGCCGGGTGTAGCTGTAGGTCGTCTTGTCGTACGTGCTGGGGTTGGCGTTGAGGTTGCCGGGGATGCGGGTGGCGAACTGCCGCAGCTCGGCGGTCCGGCCGCTCTCGTCGACGACGGTGAGACTGCCGGTGCCACCGGCGGGCGGGGTGATGGCGGAGTAGTCGCCGCCGTAGTAGGTCTCGGTGCGCCAGCGTTCGACGTTGTACGGCTGGAAGATCTCCGCCACCGTCCGGCTCGCGCCGTCGTACTCGTAGCGGGTCTGTGACGGCACGGTCAGGCCCTCGTCGACCGGCGCCACGATCGTGGTCCCCGACCCGCGACGGTGCCGATGCCGTCGAGGCCGTTGGCGGTGGCCACGTGCCAGCCGTCGCCGGGGCGGCGCACGCCTGATGGCGGCACGTCTTATGTCGTTGATGAGTCCAGGCACAACGCCCGCTGGCTGCACCGGTCGGCGTGGCGTATGAAGGCGGCAGCTGCGGTGACTCAGGCCACGCCGGTGGGCTACAGTCGATCCTGCAGGCTGTTTCCGCATGTCGGACGCCGATTCGCAGCAAGTGCAAAGACGCACGATGGTGGAGTACCGGGGGTCCGGGGTGCTGACCGTTGCCCGGCATGACGGGTCCGGGGCGGTGACGATCACCGTCCAGGGGGAGATCGATCTCGCCACCGCCGGGCAACTGCGCGACGCTATCATCGCCGCGGTTACCGATGCCGAGCCTGACATATCGCTGGTCGTGGACCTGGCCGAACTGCGGTTCATCGATTCGGCCGGAATCAGCGCGCTGTTACGCGGACGTCGTAGCGCGCTTGCCGCTGGCCGGACGTTCCGGGTGGATGGCGCGGCAGGCCTGGTCCTGGAGGTGTTGCAGCTGACCGGGGTTTGGTCGCTGCTGTCCGGGGAGGCCGTATGACGTCCCTGGCAGGCGCCGGCACGGTCGGCAGCGCCGAACAGCTGCGGCGGCTGCAGGCGGTCACCGATGCCGCGCTGTCCCGCCTGGGCGTGGAGGATCTGCTGCGGGAACTGCTGGAGCGGACCAAGAATCTGCTGCGTACCGACACCGCGGCGGTGATGCTGCTCGACGCCGCCGGCAGCGAGCTGGTCGCGACGGCGGCCAGCGGCCTGGAGCGCGAGGTGTGCCTGGGAGTGCGGGTACCGTTCGGCCGCGGATTCGCCGGCACGGTCGCCGCCCGCGGCGAGCCCCTCGCGGTCGAGCAGGCCGAGCAGGCCGAGCACACCGAGCACACCGAACACACCGGCACGGTCAATCCCATGTCGCTCGGCGCGCGGCTCGTCGCGGCGCTCGGCGTGCCGATGATCAGCGACGGCCAGGTGATCGGGGTGTTGTACGTCGGCACCCGCGCGCCGCGGCGGTTCACCGGTCAGGACATCGAGCTGCTGCAGCTGGTCGCCGACCGGGCCGCGCACGCGACGGTGGCACGGCTGCACAGTCTGGACCATGCGGCCGCACATGCGCTGCAGCGCAGCCTGCTGCCGGCCCGTCCGCCGCGGCTGCCCGGACTGGATCTGGCGGTGCGCTACGTGCCCGGCGCGGAGATCGGCGTCGGCGGTGACTGGTATGACGTGTTCGATCTGCCGTCCGGATACATCGGCATCGCCGTTGGGGACGTGGCCGGCAACGGACTGCGGGCCGCGGTGGTGATGGGCCGGATCCGTTCGGCGCTGCGCGCGTACGCGATGGAGACCGACGACCCCGCCGAGGTGCTGACCCGCCTCGACCGCGAGGTCCAGCGGTTCGAGCCCGACGCGATGGCGACCGCGATCTACGCGGTGATCGGCCCCGATCTGGCGACGTTGACGCTGTCCAACGCCGGGCATCTGCCGCCGGTCGGGATCGAACCCGGCGGCGCCGGCCGGCTGACCGTCGTCAAACCGGACCTGCCGCTCGGCACGGACCTGCGCATCGCGCGGTACACAACCGAATTGCCGCTGCCGGTCGGGCAGTGCATGCTCTTCTACACCGATGGCCTGGTGGAGCGCCGGGACCGTTCGCTCACGGCCGAGATTCGGCGGCTCGCCGAGGCCCTCGGCGCCGGGCACAGCGCTGAAGAACTGTGCACGGCGGCGATGGCGGCGATGCTCGACGATGCCGCGCCGACGGACGACATCGCCATGCTCGCCCTGCGTCGCACGCCTGCCGGCACCGAGGTGTAGCGGGCCGGGTCAGCGCCCTGGTTCGCCGAGGCCGGCGGCCCGTCAAGGTTGCCTGTGTCATGCCTCGCCCGTGCGCTTGCGCCAGTCGCGCATCGCGTCGCGGACCTTGTCGAACACCGCGGTCGGCGGGCCGACCAGGAGGTTGACGATCGCGGACTCCCCGGCCGCCGGATGTGGACGTGTCGGCGCTATCGACTGGGCCGCCTCGAAGGCGCCCGCCATCCGGCGCAACCGCTCGGCGTCGGCATGCTTGCGCAGTTGCGTGAACTCCTGGTGCTCCTCTTGCGTCGCATGAGCCAGGACCGATTTGGCCAGGGCGTCCAGGTTCCGGTCGAAGTCCCGATGATCGACCCCCAGGTCGTAGAGGTCGGCGAGCGCCCGCTTGGCGTCCGCCTCCTCCTGGAGCCGTTCGTTGACGACCGTGCCGCCCTTCGGAATCAGGTCACGCGCCGCCGGATGCACCACCACTTCCTCGGCGTTCTCGTGCACGGCCAGCAGCCTGACCAGTTCGTGGAACAGCTGCTCCTTGCGCGCCCCCTGGGCGGAGCTGACGCGTGCGAACAGGTCCTTGATCTCGTTGTGCTGGGCGATCAGGATCTCCACGACGTCGCGCTGTGTCGCCTGCGTGCCGATGGCCTGGCTGACGTCATTCGGTGAGGCGAACCGGTCACGCGGAAGGTCCTGCAGGGCCCGGACGACCTTGTCGTCGGCGCCGTGCTGGCGAGCCTGCTCGACGAGGCTCTGCTTGCTCGTCGGATAGTCCACATCGCCGAGGTACCGCTGGACCTCGATCGGGTTGGCAGTCATGCTCTGGCGCTACCCACCGAGGCGTCGTCCAAGCCCCAGGGCCGCGACGCGGAGTCGTCAACGCCGGCCGCCCGGCCGAAGGCAGCCGCGAAGCCACTGCGATTTCCTGCTCATTCATCCGGCGTTCATCTGGCCCTCCTACATTTCCGGCGCACGCCGAACGTCGAAGGAGCCCCGAAATGTCCGCCCTGCTCTCCGCCATCGCGGTCGAGGTGGTCAGCGCCCTGCTGATCTCGCTCGTCGTCACCGCGGTCCGCCGCCTCTTCGGCGGCAGCGCCGCCCGCGCCGCCTGAACCGGCCGCCCAGCCCGCACGGCTCACCCCGTCCCGCGCATGATCCGGGGTTGATCGCGCGCCGCCCGGGTAACCGCCTCCAATTGGGGGGGGCTCACCCATCTCCCGTTGGGAGGTGCTTACCCATGACCGCAACCACACAGGCTGCCACCGAGCCGTCCACACGGCCCGCGACCCGGCGCCGCGCCGCTGCGCGAAAAGCGACCGGGCCGAAGAAGACCCAATCCGCCCGCACCCCCAACGCGCCCGGGCCCGACTCCGAGCTGGTGACCTGGCAGGACGTACCCATGCCGCACGTCAAGGTGCCGGTCGTCCACATGCGTAAGCCGGACGTACGCGCCACGCTCACGAACGTCGCGCAGCCCAGGCACCTGCTGTACTACGGCGGCGTCGGCGCGCTCGCCGCACTCGGCGTCCTGGAATGGCCGGTCGCCCTCGCGGCCGCCGCCGGGGTCTGGGTGGCCACCCGCGAACGCCGGGCGATGGCACGTGCTCCGATCAGGATGGCGTGAGGGTTCGATCTGACCCCTGCGGGTAGGGCGCCGAGATGACGAGAACTGAGCAGGGTAGGGGTGCCGTGATCGTCACCGGCGCGAGCCGGGGTATCGGCGCCGCGATCGCCCAGAAGCTGGCTGACGACGGGTACGGCGTGGTGGTGAACTACGCGGCGGACGCGGCCGGCGCCGAGTCGGTGGTCTCCACCATCCGTGAGCATGGGGGCCGGGCCGTCGCTGTGCGCGCGGACGTGGCGGCACCGGATGACGTCGCGAACCTGTTCGAACGGGCGCGGCAGGAGATGGGGCCGTTGACCGCGCTGATCAACAATGCCGGGATAGTCGGCGAGCAGGCGCGTATCGATGAGCAGGACGCCGACGAGCTGACCCGGCTGATGCGGATCAACGTCGTGGGGCCCATGGTGTGCGCCAGGCACGCCGTGCAGGCGATGTCGACCGCGCACGGTGGCACCGGTGGCTCCATCGTCAACATCGCCTCGGTCGCGGCCCGGGCGATCCCGGGAGTAACGGGATTCGTGCCGTACGAGGCCACGAAGGGCGCCGTGGTGACGTTCAGCCGTGGCCTGTCCAACGAGGTCGCCCCCGAGGGGATCCGTGTCAACAGTGTCTCGCCGGGCGTCATCGACACGGAGATGGCAGCGAAGACCGCCGGCGCGAGGCAGGCCGCCGCGAGCAGCCCGCTCGGTCGCGCGGGCCGGCCCGATGAGATCGCCAACACGGTGGCGTGGCTGGTCTCGCCGGCGGCTTCATACGTCACCGGCACAGACGTGACCGTCTCCGGCGGCATGTGACGGATCCGCGCTCAGTCAGTACATCCCGGTGTGGCGGAGCTCGAGTTCCCGCCACACCGGTTCATCAGGGGCCGTCTGGCAGGTACCACTGGTGCGGCGCGATGAGCCGGTGGATCGAGTCCGGGCCCCACGATCCGGGGGCGTACTGCTCCACAGGCGGTGGATCGTCCAGCAACGGGGCGGACACCTCCCAGAGCCGCTCGATGCCGTCGGCGCGGGTGAACAGCGACTGGTCGCCCTGCATCGCGTCGAGGATGAGCCGTTCGTAGCCGGCCAGCGCGTGCTGGGTGCAGAACGAGTCCGCGTACCGGAACGTCATGGTCGCCTCGCCGAGGCGCATGGTGGCGCCGGGCATCTTGGCCAGGAAGCGGGCCGCGATCCAGCCCGGATCGTCGAACTCGATCACCAGCTCGTTGCTGGGCGTGGCGATCGTCGTGTCCGGATCCAGCGCGAACATCCGCATGGCCGGTTGTTTGAGCCCGAGGGTGACCACCTGCCGTTTCCGCCCGAGCGATTTGCCGGAGCGCAGGTAGAACGGCACCCCTGACCAACGCCAGTTGTCCACCTCGACGCGCGCGGCGATGAACGTCTCGGTCTGCGAGGCGGGATCGACGCCGGGCTCGTCGCGGTAGCCGCGGTACTGGCCGCGGACCACGCGGCCGGCGTCCAGCGGTGACATCGCCTCGAAGACCTTGGTCGTCTCGTCCCGCAGCTGTTTGGCCGCCAGGGAGGTGGGCGGCTCCATCGCCACGAAGCCCAGCACCTGGAACAGGTGCGTGACGATCATGTCGCGGAACGTGCCGGTCTCCTCGAAGAACCCGGCGCGGCCCTCGATCCCGATCGTCTCCGGCACGTCGATCTGCACGTGGCTGATGTGCTCGCGGTTCCAGATCGGCTCGAACAGTCCGTTGGCGAACCGCAGGGCAAGGATGTTGTCGACCGACTCCTTGCCGAGGAAGTGGTCGATGCGGAACACCTGGGACTCGTCGAAGGTGGCGTGGATGGTGTCGTTGAGCGCGCGGGCGGACGCGAGATCCGTGCCGAACGGCTTTTCGACGATGACGCGTGCGTTGCTCGCCAGACCGGTGTCGCCGAGCATGCTGATCGTGGGCGTGAAACCCTTCGGCGGTACGGCCAGATGAAACAGCCGGCGTGGGTGCCCCCCGATCGCCTTCTCAGCCGCCGTCACCGCGTTCAGCAGCGGTTGCGGATCCGCCGGTACGGCAGCGCCGAAGGACAACGATTCGGCGAACTCGTGCCACGCCTCGCCGGTCGGCTCCGCCAGCCCGAATTCGGCCACGGCGTCCCTGGCGTGCTGGCGGAACTCGTCGTCGCTGAGCGCGGACCGGGCCGAGCCGACGATCCGATACTTTGCCGGCAGCAGACCGGCCTTCGCCAGGCTGAACAGCCCCGGCAGCAACTCGCGTCTGGCGAGATCCCCGGTGGCGCCGAACAGCACGATCACGTGGTCGTCGCGGGGCGCACCGTCGCTCTTGCGCCGCGCCGCGACGGATTCCCTGGTATCGGAGCCGGGCGGTGCATACCGAACGCTCATGATCCCTGGTCACTTCCGACCGTTGCGGACATACCTGTGCTTATCCGGGCCCGTACCCGGCTCGGCCACGCATACACCGACTCGCCGCCGCGGTCATGAAGTCAAAGGCCGTACTGTTCCAGCAGGCGCAGCCAGATCTCGCTGACGGTCGGGAACGGCGGGACGGCGTGCCACAACTGGTCGAGGGGCACCTCAGCGTTCACCGCGATGGTGGCCGAATGCAGCATGTCGGCCATGTCCGAGGCGACGAAGGTGGCCCCGATCAGCACCCGGCGGTCCTCGTCGACGACCAGCTTCGCCCGGCCGCCGTAGCCGACGCCGCGGACCATGGCGCCGGGGACCTCTGCGATGTCGTACTCCACGATACGGACGGTGAAGCCGTCGGCACGGGCCCGCGACTCGGTGCGCCCCACCATGCTCACCTGTGGTTCGGTGAACACGACCTGGGGGGCGCCCCGGTCGTCGGCGGTGTCGCGCAGCCCCGGTGCGTCGTCGGGGGTGCCGTTGGCACGGGCGGCGATCACGTCGCCGCACACCCGGGCCTGGTACTTGCCCATGTGGGTGAGTAGGTTGCGGCCGTTGACGTCGCCCACGGCGTACAGCCAGCCGTCAGCGACGGCGGTGGCCCGCATGCTGGCGTCGACCTCGATCGGGCCGTTCACGCGCAGGCCGATCGCCTCCAGCCCGATGTCGCCGACCGCCGCCCGGCGGCCGGTGCCGACCAGGATCTCGTCAGCGTCGATCCGCCCGCCGTCGTCGGTGTGCACGGTCACCGGGCCACCGGGGATCGGCCGCTCGACGCGGGCGGCCGAGCGGCCGAACCGCACGTCGATGCCCGAGTCCCGCAACGAGCGTGTCACGAGTTCGCCGGCGAACGGCTCGGCCTGGGCGAGCAGCCGGTCGCCGCGCACGAGCATGGTCGTCTCCTGGGCGCCGAGTGAGTGCAATGCCTGGGACATCTCACAGGCCACCGGCCCGGCGCCGATCACGGCCAGCCGTTTGGGTACCTGCTGGACGCTGGTCGCCTCCCGGTTGGTCCACGGGTGGGCCTCCCGCAGTCCGGGTATGCCGGGAATCGCCGGCGTGCTGCCGGTGGCGATGACGACGGCGTGCCGGGCCCGTAGCGCGCGTGTGCCACCCTCCGGCGTCGTGACCTCGGCGCGCAGCGCCCCCGCCAGCCGTCCATGGCCCCGCACGAACGTCGCCGGGAACTTCTCGATCGCGTTCACCACGTGGCCGTCGTCGCGGTGGGACACCGTCTCGTCGCGATGGGCCAGCACCGCGGCGGCGTCGATCGGGCCGCGCAGCTGCAGCCCCGGCATCCGGTCCACCTCGGCCGCCAGCTCCATGGGCCACAGCAGCGCCTTGCTCGGAATGCACGCGTAGTACTCGCACTCACCCCCGGCGAGGCGCTCCTCGACCACGGCCGCGGTCAGGCCACCTCGCGCAGCGCGTGCGGCGACACTCACCCCGACCGGCCCCGCGCCGATCACGATCACGTCGAAGAAGTCAGCCGCATCCGCCATGACACACCCTCCAGCGTTGAACGTGGCGTCCTGCTGTGACTTCGGTGTGCCTTCCCAGTGACCCGGCGATCGAACCGGTGCTCCCGGGCCTTCACCCGGCCCGCGCCGATCAGCGCGACCGCGGCCGGCGAGTCGGCACGCCGTGAACGTCGCTGGCCGGCCTGTGGCTACCAGCGGCTGGTGCGGGAGTGGGCGGTCGCGGCGCGGGTGTGGATCAGGTTTGCGGACAGCAGCAGGTCGCGGTCGTCCAGGACGGTCGCGGTCGGGGCGTCGGCGACCACGCGGTGCTGCTCGCTGAAGACGACACAGCGGTCGGCCAGGTCCGGCAGGGTGTCCAGGTCGTGGGTGGCCAGGACGATGGTCTTGCCGGCCGAGCGCAGCTGCTCCAGCAGCTCGATCAGCCAGAACTGGGTGCGCGGGTCCAGCGCCGCGGTCGGCTCGTCGAAGAGCAGGACCTCGGGGTTCATCACCAGCACCGACGCGATCGCGACCCGTTTCTTCTGGCCGCCGGAGAGCTGGAACGGGGCGCGATCGGCCAGGTCGGCGATGTCGAGCATGGACAGGACGTCGTCGACGCGGGTGTTGGCGGTGTCGCGGTCCAGCCCGAGCTGGAGGCAGCCGAAGGCGACCTCCTCGCGTACCGACGGGGAGAAGACCTGCGCGTCGGAGTTCTGGAACACGAAGCCGACGCGGGCGCGGAAGCCGTGGTTGAACTGCTCGTCCTCGAGCTTGTCCTCGGTGACCTCCTCGCCGAACGCGGTGAACGTGCCACTGTCGGCGAACAGCAGGCCGTCGAGGAGCTTGAGCAGCGTGGACTTGCCGCAGCCGTTGGCGCCCAGCAGCGCCACCGTCTCGCCGCGCTCCACGCGCAGGCTCACGCCGTCGAGGGCGGTGAAGCGGTCCAGATACCGGTAACGGAGGTCCCGGCACTCGAAGACGGTGCTCATCGTCCCACCTTGTGGTCGGCCACCAGGATCGCCACGGCCAGGGCGGCGGCGAACAGCGTGAACGCGATGTCGACGCCGCGCAGCCGGAAGCCGCTGAGGGTGCGGGCGTTGCCGGTGTAGCCGCGCGCGGTCATCGCCTGGTGCACTTCCTCGGAGAGCTGATGGGCCTTGCCGAAGAGGGTACCGGCGCCGGCGGCGACGAACCGGCGGCCCGACTTGACCTCGCCGCGGCCGGTGTCGGCGACGAGGGTGCGGGCCTTGCGTGCGGTGTACATGTCGTCGACGGCGTCGAGGAGCAGGAAGAGGTACCGGTAGGCCATGCCGATGATGAGCACGAAGATCTTCGGTACCCCGAGCGCGCGCAGCGCGGCCAGCAGCCGCGCCCACGGCGTGGTGAGGGTGAGCAGCACGACGAGCGAGATCGAGGTGGCCACCCGGGCCACGATGATCCCGGCGCCGTGCAGGCCCTGCTCGGTGACGCCGTGGGTGTGGCCATGCCAGTGCCACAGCGGCAGCAGCACCTCACCGGGCGTGACGACGGAGAGGGTGGCCGGCAGGACCACGATCCCGGTGAAGATCGGGATGAACAGCCAGACGCGCTTGATGAAGTACCCCAGCGACAGTCCGGAGGCGACGGCGAGCGCGACGGTGGCCGCGTAGGCGCCGACCAGGATCGGCAGCGAGTGCACGAGCGCGACGACGACCAGCAGGCCGACCATCGTGACGAGCTTGACCCGCGGGTCGAGCCGCTGCAGCAGGCCCCGGCCGGCGGCGACGTCCTCGGAGAACATCGCCTGGCGCAGGACGCCGGTGGCGCCGGCCAGGGTCTTGCCGACGAAGCTGCCCTTGCGCCGCTTACCGATGCAGCCGCACGGACACAGCCCGACCTCGGGCTGCAGCAGCCAGGCGGGCGTGTTGGTGGTGGTGGTAGTGGTCATGACCCGGCCGCGTTGGACGACACGGACGGCGCGGGCGAGACGGGCGGGGTGTCGAGGTCAGCGGCCTCCCGCTCGCCGCCGCGTAGCCGGCCGATGAGCCAGGTGATGCCGAAGACGAGGGCGGCGACGACGACCACGCCGATGAGGGCCGAGAGGCTGTACTGCCACCAGCTGCCGTCGCCGTAGTCGGGCAGCAGCGTGCTGCCCCAGAAGTCGGTGTACTTCTGCAGCCCCTCGGGCACGGCCCCGAGGTGGTACTTGGCCAGGTCGAGGTCCTCGGGGGCATCCTCGCCGAACGCCCCGCCGGGTGCGAGCAGGCCGAGCGGGCTGACCAGGGCCATGATCCCGAGGGTGACCAGCGCGGCGCGGACCGGGCTGACGGGCCTGCGCCGCACCTCCTGCTCGGTCAGCGGTACCTCGGGTGCGTTGATCCGCAGCAGCGGCACGTTGGCCCGCTGCAGGTAGGCGACCACCCCGCCGGTGAGGACACCCTCGACCACGCCCGCGATGATCAGGTGGGCGAGCATCATCGCCGGGATCGCCTGGGAGAGGTGGAACGGGGAGTACAGCGGGGTGCCGTCGGCCTTGTGGAACAGGTCGGGCTGGATGCCGAACTCGATCGCGGTGACCAGCGCGGAGGCGTTGAGCCCGACGTAGGCGCCGGCGACGGCGGCCCAGACCCGCCGGCCGGAGGTCAGCGCGGTGTTGCGGGTGAGCAGCCGGTAGACGCCGTAGGACACGAACGGCAGCACCACCGCCATGTTGAACGCGTTGGCCGGAAACGCCAGGATGCCGCCGTCGCCGAAGAACAGCGCCTGAATGAGCAGGGCTATGGACACGGCTATGCAGGCCGCCCATGGCCCGAGCAGGATCGCGATCAGCCCGCCGCCGACCGCGTGCGCGGTGGTGCCGTCGGGGATCGGGATGTTGAACATCATCACCACGAACGAGAACGCCGCGCCGAGCGCCACCAGCGGCACGTAGCGGCTCTTCACGACCTTCTTGACCCGCCGGGCCGACTGCCACCACAGCGGCAGCATGGCCACGCCGAACGCGGCGCACGTCTGCGGACTCAGGTACCCGTCCGGAATGTGCATGACGCCCCTCCCCCTGCCACGCGCCTCCTTGGCGTTAAACGCAGTCTGCGGCTATCGCAAGTTCTGTGCAACAGCAAGCCGCATGCGTGAGACGAGATCGTCACCCGTCATCGCCCGCTACTCGTTCATGGCCGCCGAGCGTGCCACCGGATCATGAACGCCACCGCCCCGCCGGCTGAACGTCCGGCAGCGTGTTTAGCCATGTCCGGCGGCGGTAGGCCCTCAGTGATGGAGCCGTCACAGATGCTGCCCGCGCGCGAACAGATGGCCTTCACGCTCGGGTTCCACATCATCCTGGTGCCCTTCGGGCTGGCGTTCACGTTCCTGATGCTGATCGCCGAGTACCGCGGGCTGCGCCGGGGCGACGCGGCGGCGCTGCGGCTGGCGCGGCAGTGGTCGCACGTCGCGGCGGTGCTCTTCGCCGTCGGCGCGGTGTCCGGCACCGTGCTGTCGTTCGAACTGGGGCTGCTGTGGCCGGGGCTCATGGGCCGCTTCGGGGCCGCGTTCGGCATCCCGTTCGCGATCGAAGGACTGTTCTTCTTCCTCGAGGCGATCTTCATCGCGGTGTACGTCTACGGCTGGGACCGCCTCCGCGGCCGGGCGCACTTCTGGACCGGCGTGCCGGTCGTGATCGCCGGCGTCGGCGGCACGCTGTCGGTCGTCGCGGCCAACGCCTGGATGAACCAGCCCGCCGGGTTCACCCTGCGCGACGGCCGGGTGATCGACGTACGGCCGCTCGGCGTCATCTTCAACGGCGCGTTCTGGTATGAGGCACTGCACATGCTGCTGGCCGGCTACATGGTCGCCGGCTTCCTCACCGCCGCCGTCTACGCCCGCGCCGTGCACCGCGACCACACCGACCGCCACGCCCGGCTGGGGCTGCTCATCCCGCTGACCATGGCGGCGATCATCACGCCGGTGCAGATCGTCGTCGGCGACATCGCCGCCCGCGAGGTGTTCCACCGCGAACCGGCGAAGTTCGCCGCGATCGAACTGGTGCCGCAGACCGGGACCCACGTGCCGGAGATCCTCGGCGGCTACTACCGCGACGGCGAGGTGCACCTCGGCCTGCCGATCCCCAGCGGCGCGTCGATCCTGTCCGGCTACCGGCCCGGCACCGAGATCCTCGGCCTGAACGTCGTCCCGGTCGAGGTGCGCCCGAGCGACCACGAGATCACGGTGGCGCACCTGGCCTTCGACGTCATGATCGGCGCCGGCGTCTTCCTGCTGGCGCTGTCGGCCTGGTTCGCCCTCGCGTGGTGGCGGCACCGGGACGTGCCCGGCGGGCGCTGGTTCCCCCGCGCCACGATCGCCGCCGGCATCCTCGTCGTCGTCGCGCTGGAGGCCGGCTGGGTCGTCACCGAGGTCGGCCGGCAGCCCTGGACGGTCGTCGGGCACCTGCTCACCCGCGACGCCGTGACGCGCTCCGGTGACGTGTGGCTGTTCTTCGCCGCGACGCTACTGCTCTACGCCGCCGTGGCCGCCGCGACCGTGCACGCCCTGCGGGTGCTGCGCCGCCGCTGGCACGAGCGGGGCGTCGGCCCACCCGACGTGCCCTACGGCCGGTGATGGCATGAGCACGTTCGCCGCCGTGGTGCTGTTCACCGGCGTCGTCTTCTACGCCGTGCTGGGCGGCGCCGACTACGGGGCCGGGTTCTGGGACCTGACCGCCGGCGGCGCCCGGCGCGGCCGCGCACCGCGGCACCTCATCGACATGGTCCTCGCCCCCGTATGGGAGGCCAACCACGTCTGGCTGATCTTCTGCCTGGTGATGCTGTGGACCGGGTTCCCGGCCGCGTTCGCCGCCATCACCACCACCCTCTACGTGCCACTCGGCCTGGCCGCCCTCGGCGTGGTGACCCGCGGCTGCGGATTCGCCTTCCGCAAGGCCTTCACCGCCACCGAGCACCAACGCGCCGCCGGGGCCGCGTTCGCGTTCTCCTCCGTGCTCACCCCCTTCTTCCTCGGCACCGTGGCCGGGGGCATCGCGTCCGGACGGGTGCCGTCCACCGGCGGCGGCGACCCGCTGTACAGCTGGCTGAACCCCACCTCGCTGCTCGGCGGGGTCCTCGCGGTGCTCGTGTGCGCGTTCGTCGCGGCCGTGTTCCTCACCGCCGAGGCGCGCCGGCGCGGCTACCACGGCCTGCGCCGCTACTTCGCCCGGCGGGCCCGCATCGGCGCGCTGGCCGCCGGATTCGTCGCCGTGGCCGGGATCGGCGTCCTGCACGCCGACGCGCCGCACCTCACGCACGGCCTGCTCACCCGCGGGCTGCCACTCATGATCATCTCCGCGGTGTGCGGCCTGGGATCGCTGACGCTGCTGCGCCACGCCCCACCCCGCGTGGCGCAGGCCTGCGCGGTCGGCGCGGCGGCGACGGTCGTGGCCGGCTGGGGCGTGGCACAGTACCCCTACCTGCTCGGCGACCACCTCACCATCGCCGAGGCCGCCGCGCCGGCACCGACCCTGCTGGCGTTGACCGTCGTGGCCGCCGCCGCGCTGATCCTCGTTGTGCCGGCACTGGCGCTGCTGTTCGCCCTGCACCAGACCGGCGACCTCGGCGACACCTGACGCGTCGATCAACAGACCGGGGCGGGCGGGCGGCGGTAGAGCTCGGCGACGGCGGCGATGTCCGCGTCGGGCAGCTCAACGCCGGCGGCACGGGCCAGGTCGACGGCCAGGCGGGTGTCCTTCGCCCCGAGCCTGTTGCTCCACCACGTGTCCCGGGCGCCGGTGAGCACGTCCTCGAAGCGGTTACGGACCCCCTCCACCAGCGGGCTGTCGCCGAGCAGCTCCCGCAGCTGCTCAGCGGACAGGCCACCGACCCGGCCGACCGCGACCGACTCGGCCAGCGCCACGACCTCCGACAGCAGCAGCAGGTTGGAGGCCAGCTTCGCCGCACCGGCCAGGGACGGCGAGTCGTACCGGCGCACCGCCGGCGACAGCGCCGCCAGGACCGGGCGCAGCCGGTCGACGAGGCCCCGGTCGCCACCAGCGAGCAGGATCGCCTGACCCGCCCGCACGGCGACCGGGTTGCCGAGGATCGGCAGGGCGAGGTATCGGCCCGGGAACCCGGCGGCCAGCTCCGCGCTGAGGCTCGGCGAGACCGTGGAGCAGTCGACGTAGACGGCCCGCTCCTCCAGCTCCTCCCGCAGCGGCCCGAGCGCCACCGACCGCACGGCGTCGTCGTTGGCGAGCATGGTGACCACGACGTCCGCACCGCGCACGGCGTCGGCCATCGTCGGCACCTCCCGCCCGCCCGTGGCCACGACGTCGGCGGCCCGTCCCGGCGTGCGGTTCCACACCCGCACCCGGTGCTCACCCTGCAGCAGCCGCGCGGCGATCGCGCGGCCCATGTTGCCCATGCCGAGCACGGCGATGTCCATGGGCCGCGGCTACCCCGGGCGACCGGCCACCAAACCCGCGATGATCATCCCTGCTACCAGTCGTGCACGGTGCCGTCAGCGAGTCGGTTGTACGGCAGGTACGCCCGCGCGTACGGGTACTTACCCGCCTCGTCGACGTCGAGCTCGACCCCGAGACCCGGCCGCTCCCCCGGGTGCAGCATCCCGCCGGACCAGGTGAACGACTGCTGGAAGACCTGGTCGGTCCGCGCGCCGTGCATCATGTACTCCTGGATGCCGAAGTTGTGGATGGCCAGCCCCAGGTGCAGGGCAGCAGCCATGCCGACCGGCGAGATGTCGGTCGGGCCGTGCATCCCGGACTTGATCTGATACTGCGCGGCGAAGTCGAGGACCTTCCGCAGGTGCGTGATCCCGCCCGTGTGCGTCACAGCGCCGCGCACGTAGTCGATCAGCTGCTCACGGATGATCTGCTGGTAGTCGAAGACGGTGTTGAACACCTCCCCGATCGCCAGCGGCGTGACCGTGTGCTGGCGCACCAGCCGCAGCGCCTCCTGGTTCTCCGCGGGCGTGCAGTCCTCGAGCCAGAACAGGTCGTACGGCTCCAGCGACCGGCCCAGCCGCGCCGCCTGAATCGGGGTGAGCCGGTGGTGCGCGTCGTGCAGCAGCGGCAACTCCGGCCCGAACTCGTTGCGGACCGCCTCGAACACCGTCGGCAGGTGCCGCAGGTACGAGCGGGTGTCCCAGTCCTCCTCGACCGGCAGCGGGCCACGCTGGGCCGGCTCGTGGTCGTAGCGCACCCCGGCATTGGCCTCGGCCGTGGCGTTGGACGCGATACCGTAGATGGCGTTCAGCCCGGGCACCCCGGCCTGGATGCGGATCGCCCGGTAGCCCAGCTCCTGGTGCCGGCGCACACTGTCGAACAGCTCCGGCAGGTCCTTGCCGGACGCGTGCCCGTAGGCCAGGAGCCCGGTGCGCGACGCCCCGCCCAGCAGCTGATAGAGCGGCATCCCCGCCGCCTTGGCCTTGATGTCCCACAGCGCCACGTCGACGGCGGCGATCGCGGCCATCGTCACCGGCCCGCGCCGCCAGTACGCGCCGCGGTACAGCAACTGCCAGGTGTCCTCGATCCGCCCGGCGTCCCGGCCGAGCAGCAGCGGCACGACATGGTCGCGCAGATAGGCGACCACCGCCAGCTCCCGGCCGTTGAGCGTGGCGTCGCCGAGGCCGGTGAGCCCGTCGCCGGTCGTCAGCTTGAGTGTCACGAAGTTACGATCCGGGCTGGTGACGATGACTTCGGCCCTATCGATGATCATGTGCCGTCCCTCACGGTCGATCGGCGGCGGATGCCGTCCGGGGCATCGCGATTCTGCCGTCACACCCGCGAACCGGCCAGGGCGTAGTGGCACCCATGCAGCGTGCGTCCGGTCGGCGGATCATCGTGTGGCGCAGGGCCGGGCCGATGGCGGCAGCGTGCGTGCCGTCATAGTGGGCGCCAGGTTGCGGCGGCAAGCCGCTTTCCCGCGGGCCGAACCTGCTACTCACCGACGGCGCCAGGAAGGACGTCAGCCGTCCCCGTACGTCGTGCTCGGCACAAGCAACAGGTGAAGCGCGGCAGGTTCCGCCACGACAAGGTCGCCACCGAACCGCGCCCGCTCGCAACTGACCGATCCACAGCCATACACGCCGGCACCGGCCAACGGCGCCGCGCAGCACGACGGTCGGTGACCGACCTCTGTATCGCGGCATAGGGCGTGCACTATCTGACATTATGGGCTGCCGTTCGGGGCGGTGGTTTCGGTCGGGTTCTGGGATAATTGCGTACATGGGGCAGCTGGGATTGTTTTCGAAAACGGAATTGGCTGCCATGCGTGACCGGACCAGGTCACGTCGTTATTCTCCGGCGAAGGAGCAGTTCCGCCGGGAGCATGCCCGGCATCGGGACTGGGGCCTGGCCAAACGCCACTCCGAGAAGCTCCGCCGTGTCCGCGGTGACACCCCACCGGCGGTCAGCGACCAACGGGACGGATCGGTGCAGGAGCCGGTGCCGCCCTCGCCGCCTCCGCTGGTCACGCCACCTGACCAGGAACGAAGTCCCGCGAGCAGCACCGCGGCAAACGACTGCGGTCCCGCACCGCGCCAGGTGGGCGGCGCCGGGCGGCCCGGTCCTGTCCCGAAGCGTCGTCTCACATCCACGCCACAGCTACGCCGGCCCGGCGGGCCGGCAACGCATCGAATGCGTAGGCGGCAACATACGCCACCGGTGCAGCGCGGCCGTCTTTCGACAATGCCGCGCACGGCCGGGCGGCATTTCCGCCAAAGGCTCCACAAGGCAAAAACAAGCAACCGCTGCCCCCATGGACCGCCGGCACAGATTCCCGAATGTCTCGACAACGGCGATTCACGAGGCATTTTCATCGTCCCCTTAGGGCTCCTCGCAACTGGCTTCAATCGCGGTGGTCACCGTCTCGTCTCTGCAGCACACTGTGGGCGTGAGGACGATGGCGACCTTCCGTCTCTTCGGAGACGGGGTGAAGGGCTCGGCGGACGGCGTAACCGCGCACCTTGGACTGCAGCCCAGTCATGTTTCGCAGCAAGGGCTGGGCTGGCTGCTGTGTAGTGCATCTGGTCCCGAGGACGACGTCGGACTCGCCGTGCAGCTGCGTCAGTTGCTGGACATCCTTGAGCCGACGACGGATCAGCTCTGGGAACTGGCAGGAGCGGGATACGAGGCGAACTGGCTGTGCTACCTCGGCTCCCATACAACCGAACATGCGGCAGAGCTGGACCGGGACACGATGCGGCGCCTGCTCGCTTTGCCTGGGGATTTGTGGCTGGACATCTACGACGAGGAACCACCAGCGTGACGCTCGCCCGGTGGACGCTGCTCCTCCACCAGTTGTAAGACCAGAATGCTCTGGACGATCATGCTTGAATCTTCCAGGTCTTGAGGGTTGCAACTGCGCGGTCACCGGTGGCGTGAACGCGGGCGTGGGATCTGTTGACGGCACGCTGGCGTCGCGAGAGCCGGGGTCGAGATCGATGGCGTTTGAACGGCGTGCGGACTGTGCCCGCCGGCGCAGTTGGTTGACGTATCGATCAGTGCGTGGATGCGGGCGGCGGTCAGGTCGTGGACCGCACCGGGCGGCGCGGGTGAGGCCCAGACGAGCCGGCCCGACGGATCGGCGAGGACCTGCGCGTTGACGCCGTGGCGCTTGTGGTTACCGGAGTGATAGGGCTGCTGGTTGGCGACCCGATCGATCGAAATGAGGGTGCCGTCGAGGATGGCGTACGCCAGTTCGGGCCGCGCGGCGAGCGGCGGCGGTGACGTCCTCGGCGTGGGCGGCGAGCAGGCTAACGCCTTCGCGGACGTAGCGCCAGGCGGTGCTGGTGCCGATGGCGAAGCCGGCGACCAGCCGGGTATACGTGTCGCCGTTGCGCAGGTGCGCCAAGACCAGCAGCGCTTGTTGTCCTGGCTCCAGGCGCCGCACCGATCTTGTGGTCAGGGTCTTCGTCGCGGGGTAGAAGTCGGCGGCGGCGAGTCCGACCGTCGACGCGGAGCGCGACCGCCGCACCGAGCACCAGCAATCCCGACGCGACGCAGCTGGCCGCCGGAAAGGGCCCTGCTCGGCCGGTCCGCCAAGTCAAGCATCGACACCCGGCGCAGCGCCCCGGCTGCGCTGTCCCAGGCCTCGCGACGGCTGAGCCCCTTCAACCAGCCGGCATAGGCGACCTGTTCACGCACCTTCAGGCCGGGCATCGCGGCCACGTGCTGCGGGTGGACTTACCTGCCCAGGACAGTCGCGCCCGGCTGGAATTCAAGGTTCAGATCGCGGAAGACGGCGACGCTCCTGCGGTACTGAAAGGAACACCCCGTGATCAGCACAGACACCCAACCCACCTCAGGTGATGTGCGCGAGCGGTCCGGACTACGCGCCACCGGCCGACGACAGCATCGAATTCGTCACGTGACGGAAGCCGGCATCCGCCGCGCGGCATGAAGGCTGGTAGTCATGAGAAGCCAGCGCGCCGAGGAATGGACGGGACCCGCGGATGGGAAGTGAGCGCAGACGCTGGCTGATCCTGGTCGTCGGCATGCTGGCGATGACGGCCGGCAGCACGTTTCAGTACGGGCTCGCCTACCTGATTCCAGCATTTCGGGACGAGGGCCTCTCCCTGCAACAGGCTGGCATCCTGGTCGCCTGCCCCACCGTCGGCGTGGTGCTCACGCTCATCGCCTGGGGCGCCGCGGCCGACCGGTGGAGCGAGCGCGTCGTGCTGTCCACGGGCCTCGGGCTGGCCGGCCTTGTCCTCCTCGCCGCCCGGTGGGCGCACGGTACGGTGAGCCTCGCGATATGCCTGGCGCTGGCCGGCGCAGCCGGCGGCTCGGTACTGGCGACCGGCCGGCTCATCCTGGGCTGGTTCGCGCGGCACGAGCGCGCATTGGCGATGGGCATCAGACAGAGCGCACAGCCGATGGGTCTCGCGCTGGCCGCCGCCACGCTGCCCGCCCTCGCTGCCGGCGGCACCGGCGTGCCACTGTTGTTCCTCGCGGCGCTGTTCCTGGCCGCGGCGACAGCGGCATTCGTGTTCGTGCGCGATCCAGCCCCACAGCCGCCCACCGCCGGCCAGAAGGCATCCGATCGGAAGCCGGCCTCGACGTCGCCCTACCGTACTCCCCGGCTGTGGCGCATTCATTCCGCCAGCGCGCTGCTCGTCATCCCCCAGTTCACCGTCACCACGTTCGCGCTCGTGTTCCTCACCGACGCCCGTGGCTGGACGGCCCTCGACGCCGGGTACCTGCTGGCAGGCACACAGGCGGGCGGCGCCCTCGGCCGGCTCGGGGCGGGCTACTGGTCGGACCGCACCGGCAGCCGGCTGAAGCCCGTGCGGATAATCGCGATCTCGACCGGCGTGGGAATGCTGGCGCTGGCCGCCGCCGCCGCGGCCGGATCGAGCGTGGCGGTACCCGTGCTGCTGTTCCTGGCGGTGGTGGCGGTGAGCAGCAACGGCCTGTCCTTCACCGCCGTCGCCGAATACGCGGGCTCCGCGTGGGCCGGCCGAGCCCTCGGCATCCAGACCACGAGCCAGAACGCACTGGCGGCCGCCACTCCGCCGGTCCTGGCGCTGGCGATCGGAGCTGCGGGCTTCGCGCCGAGTTTCGCCGTGGTAGCCGCGTTGCCCCTTGTCGCTGCGATACTCGTCCCGGTCACGGCCGAGCGGACCGCGATCGTCGCCCAGGCTGGCGAGACGGACCCGGCAACCGCAGGGCGCTGAGGGCCTGCGTTCGTAGCTGAAAGTCTTCGTCACAACCGCTAATGTGTCCTAGGAAACTAGGTTGGGAGTCTCCCCGGCGTTGCCTGCCGGGGCGGGGACGTGCCACGCTACGCCGGTGCATCCGCTGAAGCTGATCGAGACCGGTGCTGGGAAGTACTCGCTGCTGCTCAACGCCGGCACGACCGACGTCGACCTGGTGGTGTCCGAGCTGGGACACGAACCCAACGGGTACTTCTGGGAGGGTGTCGCGCGGTTCCTGGTCGCGCACGAGGCGCAGGGCCTCGACGGCCGGTTCCGCTACGACCCGGAGGGCGGCATGTTCTGCGCGTACGGCACCGACCGCGCCGCCCTGGAGGAGCTCGGCACCGTGATGGCCGGCGTGGCGACCGACGCCGATCGGATCCGCCTCCTGGTGCGCTCGGCGGAGGCGGAAGGCTTCGAGTTCGACGACTGATACGCGCCGCGGTCCGCTTGCTCCACGGCCGCCCGTGAGCCGGCCGGTGATTGCCGCACGAGGATGGGGGCGGTTTGAGCGCGCGGAGCGTCTACCGGTGGACGATGTTGTCGATCATCGTCGCGTGCACGGTCGTCTCATATCTCGTGCTCACCCGCCGTGCCGACGGGCACACCGCCACGCCGGGCCAGCGTCCCGATTTCCAGCTGCCGTTCCCGTGCGGCGAGGTGTGGCGCCTGACGACGTACCCCGGCCACGACGACTACGACATCGACTTCTTCTACACCGGCGGCCCCAGCGGCGGCCGGACAGTCGTGGCCTCGGCGGCCGGCACCGTGACGTGGGCCGGCTGGAGCGCCACGCTCGACAACGGCGCCCCTGCCCCGCCCGGCAGCTCCGGCACCCGCGGCGGACTCGGCTACGGCGTGATCGTCGACCACGGCGGCGGCTGGTTCACCGAGTACGGTCACCTGGCGAGCGAGCCGGAGGTGCGCACCGGCCAGGTCGTGCGGCAGGGTCAGCCGCTCGGGAGGGTCGGCCACACCGGGTCCACCCGCGTCGACCACCTGCACTACGAGCAGCTCGACGACAACCGCGACCCGCGCCGCACCCGCGGCGTGCAGGACAAGGTCGAGTCCGTCTTCGACGGCGTAGCATCCGGGATCACCTCCGACGGCAGCGCCGCCACCGGCCCGCTGCGCGTCGACGGCCCGCCGTCGCCGGACCGGGAGCGCACCAGCCGCAACTGCCCACCCACCGGCGGATCGTCGGCGCCGTCGCCGACCCGCGGCACAGGTCCATAGCACGCCTCGCACCGTGACGCCGCTCCGCCATGGCGTACCTCATGCTGCGCCCCCTGCTCGCCGACGTCGCGGAGGACGACATGTGCGGCGTCACCGTCAACCGGGTGTTCCCGGCCAACGAGCGCTGGCACCCGCTGCTGATGCGCGCCCTGGCCGGCATCCCCGACGTGCGGGCCGGCGACTCGGTCTGGTGGCACTGCGACATGATCCACAGCGTCGCCCCGGTGCGGAACCAGCGCGGCTGGGGCAACGTCATGTACATCCCGGCGGCGCCGTGGTGCCCGCGCAGCGAGCGGTACGCCGCGAGCGTCCGCGATGCCTTCGAGACCGGTTCGAGCCCGGGCGACTTCCCGGAGGAGCACTACGAGCGCACCTGGCCGGACCGCTTCCGGCTCGCCGAGCTCAACGAGCGAGGGCGCCGCGGGCTGGACCTGAGCGCGGCGGGGTGATCGCGGTCAACCAGGTGTCTTTCTTCAACGGCCTCGTCGAGTACGACGTGGCCGCCGACCGGATCACCCGCATCCGCGAGCTGCCCAAGAACCCGGCGACCAGCCCGGACCGCACGACCTGGGTCAACGACTCGCGCCACCACGGCCTGTCGATGAGCCTCGACGACACGAAGCTCTGCGTCGCGGGCACGATGGACGACTACGCGACGGTCGTGGCCCGTGCCACGCTGCAGGAGGGCGCGCTGGTCCCGGCGAGCAAGCCGTACTGGGCGACGGTCAGCGGCGACGGCCGGGACTGCGTCATCTCGGAGTCCGGCGCCGACCAGGTCACCGCGATCAGCTTCGCCACCGGCCAGAAGGTGACGAGCGTGCCGGTCGGCGACCACCCGCAGCGGGTGCGGATCGGCCACGTGCCGGTCGGGTGGACCGCGCCCTGAGCAGGGCTCAGCCCGCCATCAGCGCGCGCTGTCGCGCGCCGAGCGGGTGCCCCGGGTAAGCCTCGATGCCGGCGGCTACCCGGCGGCGCCGAACACCGAGGCGCGGCGGCGGTGCACGGTCGGCGACTCGATCTCGTCGAGGACGGCCACCGCAAGGTCCACATAGGACAGCGGAGCGTCCTCGGCGGGGACCGTCTCGCCGCCGAGGCGGTACCTCCCGGTGCGCGCGCCCTCGTGGCGCAGGCCCGCGGTCGGGGTCAGCACGGCCCAGTCGACGTCCGCCGGGCCGGCCTCCAGGCGCCGCAGGCCGGCGAGATGGGCCAGCGCGAACGGCCGCAGCGGTGGCGGGAACGCCGACGGATCGTCCAGGACGAGGCCGCCGCCGGGCGTGTGCAGCGTCGCGAACAGGCCGATGACGACCAGGCGGGCGGGGCGGGCGGCCAGCAGCGCGTCCGCCGCCTTCGCGAAGTAGTCCGCAGTGTCCGACGCGTCGAGGCGGGCCAGGGCCTGCGGGCTCGACGCCGGGGTCACCGCGCTGACGAGCGCCGCACAGCCGGCCGCGGCGCGGGCCACCTCGCCGGGGTCGGTGACGTCGGCCCGGGTCACGGTGACCGACGGGGACGCCAGGTCGGCGTGGGGCGGCACGCGGCGTACCAGTGCGGAGACCTCGTGGCCCCGCAGCACCGCCTCGGCGGTGATGGCGCGACCGGCCCGGCCGCCGGCGCCGAAGACTGCGATCCTCATGTCCGCGACGCTACGGCCGGGGGTGCCGGTTTCCGCAACGATACCGGCGCTACGCTCGGTCGATGGCCGCCGCCGCGGAGCCGCTGGACCCCGACATGTTCGACCCGATGTGCCCGTCGGGCGCGCTGCCGTTCCAGATCGGGGACAAGTGGACCGGCATGGTGCTGCTGTGCCTGCGGGACGGGCCACGACGCTTCACCGAGCTTCGGGTGCCGCTGCGGGCGGTGACCCCGAAGGTCCTGGCCGCGACGCTGCGGGCGATGCGCCGCGACGGGCTGGTCGAGCGGACCGAGCACGCGGAGAACCCGCCGCGGGTCGAGTACGCCCTCACGCCGCTCGGGCGCAGCCTGCTGCCGGTGATCGCGGCCTTTCGCGCCTGGAGCGGCGCGCACCTGCCGGAGCTGCTCGCGGCGCGCGCGGCCTTCGCGGCGACCTCGGCGGGGTGCCGGATTGACAGCGGAAGTTTGTAAGTGTGTACTGACTTACATGCGAAGCACCGCCGAGGCCCGCAGGGCCGTCCTGCTCGACCGGGCCGTCTCCGTGTTCGCCCGCAACGGCTATCACGCGACGCCGGTCACCGCGGTGGCCGCGGCTGCCGGGATCTCCGAGGCGTATGCGCTTCGGCTGTTCTCCGGCAAGCTCGGGCTGTTCGTCGCCGCCGTCGAGGCGTGCCACGAGCGCATCCTCGCCACCCTTGAGGCGGCCGCCGCGCGGGCGGAGGGCCAGGAGCCGCAGAAGCTGCTGGAGAGCCTCGGCGACGCCTACGCCGAGCTCATCGCCGACCGCGACCTGCTGATGCTGCAGGTGCACGCGCAGAGCGTCAGCGACGTGCCCGAGGTGGGGGCGGCGGTGCGGGCCGGATACAAGCGGCTCGTGCACTTCCTGCGCGCGGCCGGGGCCGAGGACCGGCAGATCCAGCACTTCGTCGCGTACGGGCAACTGTGCCACCTCATCGTCACCACCGGCCTTGACGACACGGACGGCGTGGACGAGTCGTGGGCCCGCGCGCTGACCGACGGCATGCGTCACGTGTCGTGAACCGTGTCATCAGCACGACCAGTTTTTCTGTGGCCTCACATGTAAGTGAGTGCACACATACATACTATGGAGGGTGTACCCCATGACCACGCTCACCACCGAGATCGTCCTGCCCGGCATCGTCGAGCCTGACGGCCTGCTCATGCGCGACCGCGAGCTCCCCGCGCCGGGCCCCGGCCAGGCGCTCGTGCGCGTCGAGGCCAGCGGCGTGTCGTTCGCCGAGCAGCAGATGCGCCGCGGCAAGTACTACGACCAGCCACCCTTCCCGTTCACCCCCGGGTACGACCTGGTCGGCCTGGTGGAAGCGGTCGGACCCGGCGTCGATGCCGGCCTCACCGGGACCCGCGTCGCGGCCGTGACGAAGACCGGCGGCTGGGCCAGCGCCGTCACCGTCGACGCCGCCGACCTGGTGCCGGTCCCCGACGGCGTCGACCCGGCCGACGCGGAGACGGTCGTGGTCAACGGCGTCACCGCCTGGCAGATGCTCCACCGCGTCGCACGCATCGCGAAGGCCCGCCCCGGCGGCACCATCCTGGTCCTCGGCGCCAACGGCGGCGTCGGCTCCACCCTCACCCAACTGGCCCGCCACGCCGGCATCCGGGTCGTCGGCACCGCGTCGGCGCGCCACCACGACGCCGTGCGCGCGCTGGGCGCCGAGCCGCTGGACTACCGCGCCCCGGACCTCGCCGCGCGGGCCCGAGCCCTGGCGCCGGGCGGCTACGACGCGGTGTTCGACCACGTCGGCGGCCCCGGCATCGTCGACTCGTGGCGGCTTCTGCGGCGCGGCGGCACGCTGGTGTCCTACGGTACCGCCGCCACCCGCGACGTCGCCGGAAACGCCCGCCTGCCCGTCCTGGCCCTGTTCGGGCGCCTGCTGTGGTGGAATCTGCTGCCCAACGGCCGCCGCGCCACCTTCTACAACCTGTGGGCCGGCCGGCGCCGCCCCGCCGCGTTCCGCGCCCGGATGCGCGAGGACCTCACACGGGTGTTCGCGCTGCTCGCCGACGGCTCGCTGACGGCGCAGGTCGCCGCCCGCATCCCGCTGCACCGCGCACCGGAGGCAATGCGCCTGGCCGAGTCCGGCACGGTCGCCGGCAAGGTCGTCCTCGTTCCCTGACCCGCGCTGAGCCGCCCCCGGTGGACGAATGACCGCGTTTCACCCCGCCGTCCGATAGGGTCCAGGAGAAGGATCTCGATATGCGGGCATGCGCTAGGGGAATAATCAGTGCCAGACGGGTTTGGGAAGATCACGGTCGTCGTGCCGACCTACAACGAGCGCGACAACCTGCCGAAGCTGGTGGATCAGCTGGCGGCGCTGCCGGTGCGGCTGCACGTGCTGGTCGTGGACGACAACTCCCCGGACGGCACCGGCGAGGTCGCCGACAAGCTGGCGCTTGAGTCCCCGCAGACGCTCGGCGTGCTGCACCGCACGGCGAAGGACGGGCTCGGCCGGGCGTACATCGCCGGTATGCTCCGCGCGCTCGACGAGGGCGCCGACGTCGTCATCCAGATGGACGCCGACCTGTCCCACCCCAGCTCGGCCATCCCGGCGATGGTGGACGCGCTGGCCGCCGACGACGTGTCCGTCGTGCTCGGCTCGCGTTACGTGCCGGGCGGCTCCGTCGCCGGCGACTGGGCGTGGCACCGCAAGGCGCTGTCGACGTGGGCGAACTTCTACGTCGACGCGATCCTGCGGATGGGCGTCAAGGACGCCACCGCCGGCTTCAAGGCGTGGCGCGCCGAGGCGCTGCGCCGCATCGACATCGCCTCGATCCAGAGCAACGGGTATTCGTTCCAGGTGGAGATGAACTACCGGACCGTCCGGCGGGGCATGCGCATCGTCGAGGTCCCGATCTGCTTCGCCGACCGCACCCGCGGCGAGTCCAAGATGAGCCTGCGGGTCCAGCTGGAGTCCGCGCTCATGCCATGGAAGCTGCGCCTCGCGCGCGACGCGGCGTCCGCCCGGCGTTCGTCGCGGCCCTGACGACCCCGGCGATCATCGGAGTACGGTCGGACCCATGGCACGAAAAATCGCGACGAACGACCGAGTCGATCGGGACGCGCTGGTGGAGTTCCTCGCCAAGCGTCACCACGGGATCGTCATCACCAACCGCGCCGACGGGCGGCCGCAGTCCTCGCCGGTGTCGTGCGGCGTTGACGGGCAGGGACGGATCGTGATCTCGACCTACCCGGAGCGTGCCAAGGCGAACAACCTTCGCCGCGATCCGCGGGTGTCGGTGCTCGTGCTGTCCGACGACTGGAACGACGCCTGGGTTCAGGTCGACGGCGTCGCCGAGGTGCTCGACCTGCCCGAGGCCCTCGAGCCGCTGGTGGAGTATTACCGCTGTATCTCCGGGGAGCACCCGGACTGGGACGAGTATCGCGCGGCGATGGTGGCGCAGGGCAAGTCGCTGCTGCGCATCACGATCGAGCGGTGGGGGCCGGTGGCGACCGGCGGGTTCCCGGCCCGGTTGGCGTGAGCGAATACGACGCCCTCGATCGAGCGCGCCGCGCCCTAGCGGAAAACTCTTCCTGACGCCAGTCTTGCCACGGCACCCGGCCGGTGGCGATCCTGTGCCGATGGACGTGCCGAACGCCGTGGCGCGCGTCGATGTCCGCTTCGCCGGCGAGGGCGCCGGCGAAGCGGAGCTGACGTGGGGCCAGCGCGCGATATACCAGGCCATGGGCCGCGAGCGGTCATGGCTGCCGATGGGCGGGCATCGGCCCGTGCCCGCCGGGACGACGGTCGCCGACGTCGAGGCGGAACTGCGGTACACCATGGAGCGCTACCAGGCGTTCCGCACCCGGCTTCGCCCGCGCGACGGCGGCCCGCCCGGCCAGTCCGTCGCCGCGGCCGGCGTCGCGCACCTCGACGTCGTCGAGGCCGACGGGGCCGACCCGGACGAGGTCGCCGCGGCGGTGGAGCGCGCCTACCGCGGCACCGAACCGGACCTGGTCCGCGACTGGCCGATGCGCATGGCGCTCGTCTGCCGCGGCGGCCGCCCGGCCCGCCTGGTCGCCGTCATACCGCACCTGGTCACCGACGGCATCGGCGCGGGCGTCATGGTCGACGAGGTCAACCGCCGGGCCGACGCGCCGGTCGCCGGGCTGCGACCGCTGGACCTCGTCGAGTGGCAGGCGTCCCCGGCCGGCGTCCGCCAGCACGCCGGCGCCCTGCGGCACTGGGAGCGGCATGCGCCCGACCTCGAGCCGTTCACGACCGGCATCCGTTCGTCGCAGCGGTACCGCAAGTGCCTCCTCGAATCGCCCAGGCTCGCCGCCCGGCTGCCGGAGGCGGCCGCACGCACCGGCGTCGACCAGTCCACGGTCCTGCTCACCGCGTACCTGGCCGCGATTGGCCGGGTCGCCGGGCGCGGCACGGTCGCCGTGCGGCAGGTCGTCAGCAACCGGTTCCGAAGTGGACTGTCCGATGTGGTCAGCCCGATCACCCAGCTCGGCCTGTGCGTCGCCGACGTCTCCGGCGGGTTCGACGAGGCGGTGGCGAGCGTGGCCCGCGCCGCGCTGCCGGCCCGCAAGTACGCCTACTACGACCCGTTCGCGATGCCGGACGCCCCGACGCCGTGCTTCAACGACCGCCGCGCCACCGCCGCCATGGCGTTCCGCTCCGCCGGCCTGGGAGCCGAACGGGCCGACCCCGGCACGCTCACCTGGGCCGGCCCGCCGCCGGGCCCGACGGAGCCGCTGTTCCTGCACGCCGACGACGTGCCAGGGGCCGTACGGCTGATCCTCGACGTCGACACCGCCTGCTTCTCCCCCGCCGACGTCGAGGCGATCGCCCGCACGATCGAAGAGCTCGTGTGAGCGGTTCAGTCCGAGACCGCCCACGCGGCCAGGGGCTCGCGCTGTTCGAGCCAGGCCGGCGGGATGCCGTCGCGGCCGGTGTACGCGGCGACGATCCCGCCGACGATCGCCGCCGTCGTGTCGACGTCCCCGCCGGCCTCGATGCACGCCCGCACCGCCGCCGGGTAGTCGTCCAACCGGGTCGCGGCGACCCACAGCGCGAACGGCACCGTGTCCTGCGCGAGGACCTGCGCGCCGTTGCCCAGCTCGTACACCGCCTCGGTCACACTCACGCCCAGCAGCCGCCGGGCCCGCCGCACGCCGTCGCGAACCCCGCCGTCGATGAGGTAACCGTGCACCGCGCCGAGCAGTTCCGCGGGCGTCGGCCGGTTGCGCACCAGCCGCGCCCAGCCGGCCTCGGCGGCCGCCACCGCGACGGCGACCGCGCCGAGAATGCCCTCCGGGTGCGCGTGCGTGACCTCGGCGGAGCGCATCGCCTCCAGCGCCGCGGTCCGCGAGTCACCGGCGTGCAGGGCGCCGAGCGGCGCGACGCGCATGGCGGCGCCGTTGCCCATCGAACCCTGCCCGCCGAACGCGTCGCGGGTCACCTCCCGCCACGGCTCGCCAGCGCGGATGCGGCGCAGGATCACCACCGCGCCGCCGCCGTAGCCGCGGTAGGGCTCGAAACGCTCCGCGAACGCCCGGGCGAGCCGGTCCTGGTCGATGGTGGGATGCCGGCGTAGCTCGCCCACGAGCGCGCACGCCATCTCGGTGTCGTCGGTCCACGGCCAGGAACCGGCCGGTGCGCTGCCGTCGAGAAGGTCTTCGAACGTGGTGCCGGGGACGAAGAACTGCGCCCCGAGCGCGTCGCCCACGCTGAGCCCGTCCAGGCTGTCGTGGCAGAGTGCGAAGTCGGTCATGGCTGTGTTCGAGGCTACCCGGTCAGGTCGTCTCCGCGGCCTCGGCCTGTTGTCCGGGGCTTACGGAGCGACACCCGTCCAGCACGGCCAGCATGCGCCCGGCCCACCAGCGCACGTCGTACCGTCGCACCGACTGGCGCATCCGGCGCATCGCCGCCTCGTCCGCCGCGGCACGGCGCGGGTCGGCGGCCGCGGTGATCGCCCGCTTGAGGTCCTCCACGTCGTACGGGTTGACCATCGTCGCCTCGGCGAGTTCCCCGGCAACGCCGCTGAACTCGCTCAGCACGAGCACGCCGGTATTGTCCAGCCGGGAGGCGACGAACGCCTTCGCGGTCGGGTTGGCTCCGTCGCGCAGGGAGGTGGCCAGGAACACGTCGGCCAGGCGGAACAGGGCCGTCAGATCGACCGGATCGAGATCGCGGTGCACGTAGTGCACGACCGGCCGGCCGACGGCGCTGTGCGTACCGTTGATCCGCGCCACCAGCTGCTCGACGCGCGTGCGGATCTCGTCCTGCTCGGCGGACTGGCGCGCGGCCGGCACGACGACCTGGACCAGCACGCAGTCGCTCGCGCGGAGCCGGCGATCGCTCAGCAGTTCCCCGAACGCGGTGAGCCGCTGCTCGGTGCCGCTCGTCGCGTCGAGCCGATCGACGGCGAGCAGCACGGCGCGTGGATTGCGCAGCTCGCGCCGCAGGCCGTCCATCCGCCGCCGCACGTTCGCCCCCGCCGCGAGCTGCTCGACCCTCTCGACGTCGGCGCCCATCGACAGCGCATCGACGGCGACTCGGCGACCACCGACGGTCACGACCTGCTCGTCGACGTCGTACCCGCCGAGGTCGTGCGCGAGCCGCACGAGATTGCCGGCGCTGCGACGATCCGGAACCCGGATGGTGTCCGCACCGAGGAGACCGTCGATGATCTCCGCGCGCATCGGCATCCTGCTGAACAGCTCGACCGGGGGCACGGGCAGCGGCAGGTGACAGCCGATGGTGAGGTCCGGCCGAGCCGCCCTCAGCAATGCGGGGACGAGCTGCAGCTCGTGGCCGTGCACCCATACGGCGGCGCCGGGCGCGGCCACTGCCGCCGCGCTCGCCGCGTACCGCTCGTTGACGCAGCGGTAGGCGCGCCGCCATCGCCGGTGGAAGGCGGGCCGCTCGACTCCGTCGTGGTACAGCGGGACGATCGTCGACGCGCACTGGCCCTCGATGTGATCGGCGATGTCCGTGGCCGACAGCGTCACCGGATACAGCGAGACCGCCTGGAACTTCCTCGGCGACGTCCCATTGCCCGCGACGCCGTTCCAGCCGATCCAGGCACCGTTACGCGCGGCCAGGGCAGGCCGCAGCGCACCCGCCCATGCGGCGTGCTCGCCCGCCCAGCGCCCCGGCCGGCGCCCGGTTTCCAGCGGCTCGGCGGGGATTCGGCTCGTCACGACGACGAGTTCGTGGTGGCCCGCTCCATTCGTCGACGGGCTCGTCGATTCGGGGTACATCGATACGAGCCTGCGTCGCGGCCATGACGGCCCGTCTGCGACATCGTGGCAATCTCATGACAATGCCAACCCGGCTCCGCGCGCCGACCGGCTGGACGGCGGCCGGGCAGCTGCGCTATGAAGGTCGGCGTGGCAGTCGGATCGCCCCTGGAACGCGCGGGCCGTGGCATGGCCGTGGCAACCCTCGGATCGCGGGTGGCCGGATTTGCCAGGGTGCTGGTGCTGTCGGCCGCGCTGGGGCTGGGCAGCCATCTGCTGGACAGCTACAACCTGGCGAACACGCTGCCGAACACGGTCTACGAGCTGGCCGTCGGCGGCGCGATGGCCAGCGTCGTCGTGCCGTTGCTGACCCGGGCCGCGCTCGACGAGTCCGACAAGGGCGTGGCCTACGCCCAGCGACTGTTGTCGATGATCACCTACGGGCTGGTCGCGGTCACTGTGGTGGCGACGCTGTTCGCCCCGTTCCTCGTGGAGTTGTACACGCCCGGCTTCACCGCGGACCAGCGGCAGCCGGCCGTGGTGTTCACCCGGTTCTTCCTGCCCCAGATCCTCTTCTACGGGGTGAGCGCGGCAACGGGTGCCGTGCTCAACATCCGGGGCCGCTTCGCCGTGCCGATGTGGGCCCCGTCGGCCAACAGCCTGATCGTCATCGCGGTCGGGTCGCTGTATCTCTTGGCCAGCGGCACCACCGGCGCGCACGAGTTGACCACGGCCCAGCTGCTGCTGCTCGGCGTCGGCACCAGCGCCGGGGTCTTCGCCCAGATGTCGCTGGTGCTGTGGGCGCTGGCCCGTAGCGGCTTTCCGGTCCGGCTCCGGTTCGACCTGCGGGGCGTCGGGTTCCGCCGGATCGGCCGGCTCGGCGGCTGGATGCTGCTGTCCGTCGCCGCGGCGCAACTGCTGTTCACGGTCGCCACGAGATCGGCTTCGATCAGCGTGGGCGGCATCAGCGCGTTCCAGAACGCGTGGGCGCTGTTCCAGCTGCCGTTCGCGGTGATCACCGTCTCGGTGATGACCGCGCTGCTGCCACGGTTGAGCCGCAGCGCGGCCCGCATGGACCACCGCGGGATCACCGACGACCTGTCGCTGGCCATCCGGCTGGCCAGCGTCGCGATCGCCCCGGTGGCGGCGGCCATGGTCGTGCTCGGGCCGCAGATCGCGACGCTGCTGTTCGCCCACGGCCGCAGCACCGCGTCGACCGTGGGCCTGGTCGGGGTGCTCATGGCGGGGTTCGGGCTCGCCGTGGTGCCGTTCACCGGCTACTCGATCATGCTCCGCGGGTTCTACGCCATGCAGGACACCAAAACGCCGGCGCTGATCAGCAGCGCGGTGAGCCTCGTCGGCGTGGCGGGGTGCCTGACTGCGGTCGAGCTGCTGACCCCCCGGCAGATCCTGATCGCCGTCCCGATCGCCTACGCGGCGGCGTACACCACCGGCCTGGTCATCGCGGGCGTCGTCCTGCGCCACCGGCTGGGCCGCATCGACGGTCGGCGGCTGGTCGGCACGCACGCCCGGGTGCTGGTCGCAGCGGCAGCGGCCGCCACCGTCGCGGCCGCGAGCGCCCGCCTCGTGACGGCGCTGGCCGGGCCGGCGTGGACCGCGGCTCCGCTCGTCCTCGTCGTCGCCGGCCTGCTCGGCGCGGTCACCTACGCGATCGCCGCCCGGCTGCTCGGCCTCGGCGAGTTCCGCCGGCTCGTGGCCACCGCGACGGCCGGGTTCCGGACCGGCTCACCTCGCCCCGGCGGCTGACGGGCCGGGCGCCGCACGCGCACGCCCTCTCCGCACCCAGTCCGGCTCGATGAGGCCGCGCTGCGGACCGCTCATGCGCCCGGCATGCGCCCCGCGGGCTCGATCGGCTCGGGAGGTTCGGCCGCCTCAATGGACTCGAGCGGCTCGATGGGTTCGAGGGGGTCAACGAGCTCGACGAACTCGGCCGGTTCGGCGGGCCTGGGCCGGCTGACCGGATCGGCGGCGGCCCGGTTGGCCGGCACGACCACCGGGTCGTTGTGATACCGGCGCTCGCCGCGAACCGTGGTCAGCGCGGCCCGGCCGAGCAGCCTCAGATCGAACAGTACGCTCTGTTCTTCGATGTACGCGAGATCCTTCACCAGCCGCTCCTCGGGCGGCATGTCGAACTTCTCGATCTGGGCGATGCACGCGATCCCCGGCCGCACGCTGTGCCGTTCGGCATATCCACGCACGGCCTTGAGATGGGTCAGGACCAGCACCGTGCGCAGCGGGCGCGGGCCGACCAGGCTCATCGAGCCGCCGAGGACGTTGACCAGCTCGGGCAGCTCGTCCAGGTGCCAGCGGCGCAGCCACCGGCCGACCGTGAGGGTGCGCGGATCGCTGCGTACCGACGCCACCGGGCCGGTGAGGCGCTCCGCGCCGTACCGCATGCTGCGAAACTTGAACTGCCGGAACGTGCCGCCGCCGCGGCCGACGGAGTTCTTGGTGAAGAAGATCGGGCCAGGCTCCTCGAACCAGATGAGCAGCGCGATGACCGGCCACAGCGGCAGCGTGAGGGCGAGCCCGAGGAGCGCGCCGGCGATGTCGAACAGCCGCTTCCCGCGCGGGGTCGGGCGCAGGCGCAGCCGGCCCGGGCCGTGGTAGGACAGGACCATGCGCTGAACGCCCAGGGAGGGTGGCGCATTGTCCTCCACGAGCCCGGCCGTGGCGGCGCTGAGCACGATCCCGCCCGCGAACGCGCCGGTCACCAGCAGCAGGGCGGCGCGCGCCGGGACGTCGTAGCCGAGGCGCATCCAGAGCCACGGCGCGAGCATCAGCCCCACCGAGACCAGGAAGGCGATCCGGCAGGCCCAGGCCCGGGCCGGCTGCGAGATCAGGGATGCCAGGACGACGGCGGGCAGGAACGCCAGGATGAGCGACGTCAGCAGCCCCCAGTAATTCACGTTTCTCACCTCCAGCAGTGCCACGGCGTCGTGGCGCGCGTCGCCGCCGGCGGCCCCGGGCGAAGCCGCGGCTCGGGACCACTAGCGGTACGCCTTCTCCTGCTCGGCCCACATCGTGAACAGCAACAGGATCCACAGCTCCCGGGCATGTTCGGCCGTGCCGCTCAGGTGTTGCTCGACGATCCCGTTCACCTCGTCGAATCGGAAGTAGCCCTGCCGCTGCAGGACGTCACGGCTCAGGTACTCGCGCAGCAGCGGCCGGTAGACGCCGCGCAACCACCTGGGCAGCGGCGCGTTGAAGCCCTTCTTGCGCATCGCGACGATCTCCGGTGGCAGCAGACCGGCCATCGCGCGGCGCAGCAGCCATTTCGGCCGCAGGCCCGGAAGCTTCAACCGGCCCGGCAGGGAGAAGGCGAACTCGAGCACGGGGGTGGCCAGCAGCGGGACCCGGACCTCCAGCGAGTGGGCCATGCTCAGCCGGTCGACCTTGGTGAGCACGTCGTCGGGGAGGTACACGTGGGCGTCGGTGTACTGGAAGCGGGTCAGCGGGTCGAAGCCCGCGCCGGCCCGGTGGTGCGGCTCGTGTGTCTCGTAGGCGTCGGTCATCTCGGCGAACACGTCGGGCTGCAGGAGCCGCGCCTTGTGCGCCTCGCGGAAGACCACCCGCCAGAGGTAGTGGCTGCGGCCCGGGTCCTCGATCGCGTTCTCGACGAACCGCCGGGCCCTGAAGTCGAAACTCGCCTTGGCGTCCGAGCTGGGCAGGAAGCGCAGCAGGGCAGGGGCGATCCGGGCCGTCAGCGGCCGGGGCAGGTGCCGGTAGTAGCGGGCGAGCTTGTCCGCCTGGTAGGTCGCGTAGCCGGCGAGGAGTTCGTCACCGCCGTCCCCGCTCAGCGCCACCGTCACCTTCTGGCGGGCGAGCCGGGACAGGTAGTAGGTGGGCACCATGGACGGGTCCGCGAACGGCTCGTCGAAGGCGGGCAGGATGCCCTCCGCAACGTCCTCGGCCCGCGGTTCGACCAGCAGGGCGGTGTGCTCGGTGCCGAAGTGCCGGGCGATCAGGGCGGCCTCGCCACGCTCGTCGTAGGAGCGGTCCGCGAAGCCGACGGAGAACGTCTGCAGCACGGCGTCCGGCTGGGCGAGGCGGGCCGCGGCGACGACGGTGCTGGAGTCCATGCCGCCGCTGAGGAAGAAGCCGAGCGGTACGTCGGCGACCATCTGCTGGCGCACACCGTCGACGATGAGGTGGCGCAGGACGCGCTGGGCCGAGGCGGCGCTCAGGCCGGCGCGCGGCGCCACGTCGGCGAGGGCCCAATAGGGCTTGATCGTGTACGCGTTGTCCTGCCACACCAGCGAGGTGCCCGGTGGGAGCTTGCGGATCTCCCGGTACATGGTCCGGGGCGCCGGCACGTACATCAGCGACAGGTACGCGCCGAACGCCTGCAGGTCGGGCGTGCGGTCGGGGACGGCGCACAGCACGGCCTTCATCTCCGAGCCGAACGCCAGGCCGCCGTCGTGCTCGGCGTAGTACAGCGGCTTCACCCCGACGCGGTCGCGGCACAGGACCAGGCGGCGGCGGGCCCCGTCGTACAGCGCGATGGCGAACATGCCTTCCAGGTGTCTCGCGAAGTCGGCGCCGTGCTCCTCGTACAGATGCGGGATGACCTCGGCATCGCTGCCGGACACGAACCGGTGGCCGCGCGCGGCGAGCTCGCGGCGCAGGCGCCGATGGTTGTAGATCTCCCCGTTGAGCACGGCGTGCACGGTCCCGTCCTCGGAGCGCACCGGCTGCCGCCCGTGGACCACGTCGATGACGGCCAGGCGCCGTACGGCCAGCCCGATGGCGCCGCTGACGTAGTAGCTCTCGTCGTCCGGGCCGCGATGCGCGAGGGTACGGCACATGGCACGCAACCGGTCCAGGTCGACCTCGCGCGCGCCGTCGGCGGTCACCACGCCGGCAATTCCGCACATTCGATTCTCCGCTTCGGCTGGTCGCTGACAGGGCTGGCGGGTGCGCTCAGACCGGCGGCGGCTCGGGCGGGCGGTACACCGGCTCGGGCGCCACCGGGGTCCACAGCCGGGTCTTCTGCGCGGCCAGCCGGGCCAGGTAGCCGGGTCCGAGGAGCAGATAGCGCCGCCAGAGCCGGCGCGGCTCGCGTCTCAGCCGCCACAGCCAGGCCAGGCCGTACCGCTGCATCGGCAGCGGTGCCGGGGTGAGCAGGCCGGCGTGGTAGTCGAATGCCGCGCCGACGGCCAGCAGCGGCATGGCCAGCAGCGGTCGCATCGCATGCACGAACGCCTCTTGGCGCGGGCAGCCGAGGCCGACCAGGACCAGCCGGGCACCCGACCGGTTGATTCGCTCGGCGATCCGCTCCGGCTCGCCGGGGCGGGCGGGGCGGAACTTCGACGGTTCGGCGCCGGCGATCCGCAGCCGCGGCAGCGCCCCGGTCAGCGACTCCACCAGCCGTTCGAGGGTCGGTGCCGTCGAACCGTACAGGTACACCGGCAGCGCCTCGGCGGCCGCCCGGCGCAGCACCCGCAGCGTCAGGTCGGGTCCGCTGACCCAGTCCCGCAGCCCCGCCCCGTGCAGCAGGTTGAGCGCCCACCGCACCGGCTGGCCGTCCGGCGCCACCACGTCGAAGGCGTTGAGCCGGGCGTTGTGCGCGCGGCTCGCCACCCCGGTCATCACGCCGTGCACGGCCAGCGCGCTGAGGATGAACGGGCGCCGGTCCCGGGCGGCAGCGATCACGTGCGCGACGGCCGCGTCGTAGTCGATGACGTCGACCATGACGCCCAGCACGTTGCGTTTACCGCCGTCGATACCCGTCGAGGCACGCCGAACTGCCGGGCCACCCGGCATGCGGGAGCGGCCCGGCGCAAACCCGATACTCAACCGTGTTCCTTTCGCCTCGCCCCCTTCGCACGGGCCGCAAGCCGTACGGCACAGTGCGAACTCGCTCGGGGCGTCGGCGAGCCAGTACCCGGGCGCCCGCCGCTAAACGCGACGCGCCGGAGCGTGGCGGGGTGGCTTTACGGGGTGACGCGGCGTCGCGGTCATGACGGTGGCGTGTACTCCCGGCAATGACCGGTCAGGTCACGCGCCGATGATGCGGTCCAGCACGTTGCGGGCGGCGGCGAGGCCGGCCATGGTCTCGGTGATGCGGGCACGCTCGCGGGCCAGGCCGTCGAGCAGCTCGGGGCACTTCGGGGCCAGCACGGTCGCGCCGTCGGGGACGCAGGGCAGGATCTCGGCGATCGTCGCGGTGCCGAGGCCGGCCGACAGCAGCAGCTGGATGTGGCGCACGGTGTGCTCGGCCTGGGGCGGGTAGTCGCGGTAGCCGCTTTGGCGCCGCCCGGGTCGCAGTAGGCCCTGCTCCTCGTAGTACCGCAGTGCTCGCGGGGTGGTCCCGGTCAGCCTCGCCAGCTCGCCGATCCGCATGCCCGCAGAAAATCACGGGCTTGACCTTCACGTCAACGGAAGGGTTTAGCGTCGGCGGCATGAACGACGAACCCTATGCCGTCGCGGTGCTCGGGCTCGGGCCGATGGGGCGGGCACTTGCCGGCGCCGCGCTCGCGGCCGGGCATGCCACCGTGGTCTGGAACCGCACGCCGCAGCGCGCCCGCCCGTTGCTTGACCGGGGCGCCGCCCTCGCGCCGAGCGCGGTCGAGGCGCTGCGCCGCGCTCCGGTGGCGGTGTGCTGCCTGCTCGACTACACCGCCGTCCGCTCTGCGCTGGACGGCGCCGAGGGTCCGGCCGTGCTGGTGAACCTCGGCAGCGGCCACCCCGGCGAGGTCCGCGCGACGGCCGGCTGGGCGGCCGCCCGCGGCATCGAATACCTCGACGGCGCCATCCTGACGCCCACGCCCACCATCGGCACGCCCGCCGCGGCCATCCTCTGCAGCGGTCCCAGGCCGATCTTCGACGCCCACCTGGCCGTACTGCGGGCCTTCGCCGCCGATCCGCTCTTCCTCGGCGAGGAGGTCACGACGGCCGCCGCGTACGAGATGGCGTTGCTGGACCTGTTCGCCATGTCCGCCGGCGGCCTGGCCCACGCCTTCGCGCTCGCCACCGCCGCGGGTCTCGACCCGGCGGCGTTCGCACGGTTCGCCGGCGGTATCGGCGCACTCCTGCCCGAGATGGCGCATCGGTACGCCGGAAACCTGGCCGCCGGCACCTTCCCCGGCCAGCCGTCGACCATCGGCTCGGCGGCCGCCGCACTGGCCCACGTCGCCGCCGCGTCCGCCGACCTCGGCGTGGACGCGGGACCGCTGCACGCGCTGCGTGCCCTGTTCGACCGTGCGGTCGCCGCGGGCCACGGCGACGAGGGCTACGCCCGGCTGGCGCGTTTCCTGACCGACGAGCGCACCCACCGATAGCTCAGACCCGCCGCACGGGATCGTCTCCTCATCGTCTCCTCCGGCCACGCGCCCGCCGGACAGGTCGGTGGCGTCGGTGTCCAACGCGGACGACGCCGGCCAGCGTGGGCATCCGGGCCGGCCGGCGTAGGTCACGACCTCGGCTGTCCGCGGCGCACGAGCAACAGGGCGACCACGCCGACGAGGGCGGCCGCGGCGACGGCGCTGCCGGTGGCGGTGCTGGCGGGGCTGACCTCGTTGACCGTGGCGCCGTTGAGGGTGGCCGGGACTCGGGCGCCTCGGTCGTCGCCGTGACTCTCGACGAAGCGGACGGCCTCACGGCGGATCGTGCCGTCGCTGGACTCGAAGGTGCCGGTGCACTCGTATCGGGGCCGGTGGGATCCGGCGTCGAGCGCGCACGACCGGACGGTGACGGTGCCCCGGCGGCCGGTCGCGTAGTGCACGACATCGGTGAGGACCGCCGCGCCCGCGCACATCGCCAGCAGGGCGAGCAGGCCCGCCGTGATCAGCAGTGCGCGGCGCCGGGTCATCGGGCCACGCCGGCGATGGTCCGCTGGTGCCCCGCCGTGTTGTCGTCGCGCCGGGCGCTGGAGCAGCGGATGAGCAGCACGTCGCTGTCGCGGATGGACAATGTCAGGCGCGGCGGCTGCTTCGCCTGATCGCCGGTGCCCGCGGTCTCGTAAACGACGGCCTCCTCGCCGAGGCCGGGCACGGTGCTATTGGGGCCGGCCAGCTTCGCGGTCTCGGTCTCCTGCTGCTGACCGGCGACCGTCAGGGAGCCATCATTGTATGCCCATGCCTGAGCCTTCGCTGACCCGACGAACAGGCCGGCCGGCTGACCGATCGCGGACGCCGACCTGATCACCGGTCGCGTGGACGCTGGCGGCGTGTGCGGCGACGACGCCGCACACATCCGGTCAGGCGGGCAGCGCCGCGCGAGCCGCACCGACCGGCCGGCCGGCCGCGTGGCCGGCCGGGGTCGGGGACGGGGTCAGGCGGGCACGAGGTCGAACTGCTCCCACGCTCCGATCGCCGCGCGGTTGGCGATCAGCGGTGCCGCGCCCGCGTTGTCCGCGCACACGTACTGGTTGTTGGCCGCGGCCAGCAGGCTCACCGTCCCGTCAGCGTTGCGGACGAGCCTGAAGGTCTCCCACGCGCCGACGGCGGCGCGGTTGGCGATCAGCGGCGCGGCGCCCGCGTTGTCCGCGCAGACGTACTGGCCGTTGACCCGTGCCCGCAGCGCGATGTTGCCGCCGCCCAGGTCGATCTGGTCGAACTGCTCCCACGCGGCGACCACCGACGCGGTGGCCTGCAGCGCCGAGGCGCCGGCGTTGCGGGCCGAGACGAACAGGTTGTTCGCGCGGGAACGCAGCGCCACCACACCGGTCGGGGGCGGAGTGGTCGAGCCGCCGACAATGGGCTGGGTGGGGCGGGTCGGGGTCAGGGGCGCCTGGCCCTTGAACATGCGGCCCCCGTCGGCGGTGATGCGCAGATAGTAGTCCGCCGAGCAGGCCACGCCGTCGGCGTTCAGCGCGGGGCGGCCGAAGTCGGTCGGCTGCATCGACGCGTTCTCGGCGGTCTTCGCGATCTGGTTGCCCTCGTTGAACTCGTCGAACATCGACACGTACAGGCCCTGGGCGCCCAGCCTGGTCATGTTGTAGATGTGGCGCCAGTAGAAGTCGCCGTGCGCGCGGGCGCCCGCGGACAGGTCGCCGGGCATCACGCAGGGCTGGTAGTCGATGCCGCGGGCGTTGCAGTCCGCCTGGTCGCCGACGTTGACGTTGTTGTAGTAGGAGTCCAGGCCGGCGATGTCGCCCGTCCGGCCGACCATCCACGGGGAGATCATGTTGAAGGCGTGGTACACGTCGAGGAACCCGGGGCGGGAGTCGTTGACGCCGGTGCGCCACCAGGTCGGCACGCCGCCGATGACGTAGCAGCCCTGGGCCTTGAACCAGTTGATGACGTCCAGGCACGGGCCCGGCGCGAACGGCCTTCCCGAGTCGTTGAACCCGAAGCCCCAGATGCACACGACCGGCTTGCCGTTCTGCCGGGCGTACGCCGAGGAGGAGGTGTAGGCCTTCATCTTGTTCGTCCAGTCGGTCTTGATCTCCGACTGCATGTTCGTCCAGCTGGTGACGTCGTACATGATGTAGAACTTGCGGCCATACGTCTCGGCCGCGCTGCGGACCTTCGCGGCCATCGCGTCGCGGGTCGGGCCCTCGCCCCCGAACGGGTTGAAGCGCTGCAGCGCAGCGGTGTCGCAGCCGTAGTCGCGCATCCACTTGAAGTGCGTGTCAACGGTCTGCTGGTCGTAGGAGGAGAACAGGCGCGCGGGCTGGCCGTTGCCGAGGTTGGCATACGCGGTGGTGTAACCCTTGGTGAACTCGCGCATGTCCGGCCACGAAACGATCGTGGTGTTGCTCGCGGACGGGGCCTGGCCGCCGTTGCGGCTCCAGTGCCACCACGAGTTGATCGGCGCACCGTCGCCCGGGCAGGCGAACCACCCCTGGTAGCCGACGGTGATCTTGCCTACCACGTCGCCCGGGGCACTGGCCGCCTCGGCAGTACCGACGGTGAGATAACCGACGGCTCCGAGACCGGTGGCGGCCAGCCCGGATGCGAGCACCTGACGTCGTGTGAGACTCATGGGGTTCCTTTCGGCACGGCACAGGATCGCGCGTGCGGGTCTGCCCCGGAATTCTGCCGACGTCGATGCACTTGTCAACGATTCTCATCCGATGATTCGGTGCCGAACGAAGAAATAATGACCCGTTAAGGTTCGACGACCAGCACCCATTGCCCGATGTCGCCCGAACAGATCGCGCCCTTGATCATGGTGCTCGGACCGGAGAGCTGGGTGCCGTCGTCGAGGACGACGGCATGCCGCACGATGACGTCGGGCCGGCAGATCGGCGGGTGCGGGGCGGCCCGCGCGAGGGTGATCACCCGCGGCGGGGCCGCCGGGGCGGCCGCCAGCAGCGCCAGGGCGGCCAGCACGAGCACGCGCGCGCCGGGCCGGCTTCGCAGGGGCGCGGGCCCGGGCAGGTCATCGGGGTCGATCTCAGGATAGCGGTCGAGGTCGATCACAGGGCGTGATGCTACCCGGCGACCACGACCTCATGGGCGCGGCCGCGGCGGGCGACACCGGACGCCTCGGTGCCCCAGCCCGTCGCCGATCGCCTGCCAGGTCACCTTCCGGGCGCGGGAGCCGTTCCCGGGTCCGCTCGGCCACCCGGCGGCGCTCCTCGTCGCCGGGTGGCCAGCAGGGCAGCTGTCATGCGTTTGATCGAGCCCGCGCCCCGGCCCGCATGCGGCGCGGGTCCACCTCGCGGTCGGGGAAGCGGCGCAGGTACTCGGTCTCGAGCTCGGCGGTGCGCTCGTCGTGGTGCACCAGCGCCTGCGCGGAGGCGTGGTGGAAGGTGTCGTCGCGGGTCTTGTGCAGGTGCCGCAGCTCGCGGACCAGGTCCGCGTCGGGGAGCTCGCCCGCCGGCACCCCGGTGCCCAGGATCGCCCGGCCGTTGAGCTGTACGAGCGCCTCCGCGGCCTCCTCCTGCGCGTACTCACCCTCCGGCAGCGCCTCCAGCGCGGTGACGACCTCCGCGGGCAGGTCCAGGGCGACGGCGCGGCGGTAGATCTCGCTGCGGCTGACCCGCTCCCGCCCGGCGTACACGTCGTCCAGCAGCTCCTCGATGTCGTGCATACGCTCTGTCTACCCGCCCCGCGCCGAGCGACACCCCCGACGCGGGGCTGCGCGCCTCGTCGGCTGCTGGACCGGCCGCATCGTGACAATCGGGTCGAAACGCGGCGGAGGATCGCGGGGTGCGGTAGCGTTGCCTACGTGTGGTTCTGATCGCGTTCGGTCAGGATTGGCCCATTCTTCGGGCAGACCGTTGTCGTCCCTTCTCGCAATCGCTGCGGTGCTGGTGGCCGCTGTCGTCGGTCTGGGCAGTTCGGGGCTGCTGAGCCCGTGGTGGTCGCTGTTCGTCTACGACGTCGCGCAATGCCTTACCGCGCTCGCCGCGACCCTCGCCTGCTGGATCACGGCCGGTCGGCACACCGGCGGGCAGCGGTGGTGGCGGGTGTGGATGGGCGCCGCGACCTGCGGTTGGATGATCGGGCAGATCCTCTGGTCCTGGTACCAGCTGGTCCGCAACGTCGAGCTGCCGTCCCCGTCGCTCGCGGACGCCGGATATCTCATGATGCCGGTGTTCGCGCTCGTGGCGCTCATCGCCCTGGCCGCCGACCGGCCCACGCAGGGCGTGCCGCGGCACCGCCCGGAGCAGCTGGTGATGGTCCTCGACGGGCTCATCGTCGTGGGCGCGTTGTTCGTGCTCAGCTGGGCCACCACGCTCTCGGCGGTGGTGCGGGCCGGTGCGGCCACCCCGCTCGCCTACACGGTCGCGATCGCCTACCCGCTCACCGATCTGTTGCTCACCGTCATCGTCATCCTGCTCATCGCCGCGGCCTCGTCGAGGGCGAAGCGGTTGCAGCTGATCGTGCTCGGCGCCGGACTGTTGTGCCTGGCGATCTCGGACAGCATCTTCGCGTACCGGGTGTCCGAGGGCGCGTCGAGCGTGCCGCCGCTGAACTACGCCGGGTTCGTCGCCGGGCTCGCGCTCGTCACGGTCGCCGCGCTGGCCCCGGCCCGGCAGACGCCGGGCTGGGCGGCGCGCCCGGACACGCGCTGGGGCCAGCTGTTGCTGCCCTACGTGCCGGTCGCCGGCATGGGCGTGCTGTTCATCGTGCAGCGCGTCCGTGGCATTCCGACGGACACCGTCGAGATCTTCATCGAGACCACGGTCATCACCCTGCTGATCATCCGCCAGGCGGTCACGCTCGTGCAGAGCGCCAACCTCGTCGCGTCGAGGGCGCGGCTCGTGCTCGCCACCGACCAGACCCGCCGACAGCTCGAGCGCGACCTACACGATGGCGTCCAGCAGCGACTCATCTCGCTGGCGCTGGACGTCCGCCGGGCCGAGACCGACGTGCCGCCGGAGCTGACCGAGCTTCGGCAGCAGTTGTCCGCCGTCGCGGCCGGGCTGAGCGCCACGGTCAACGACGTACGCGAGCTCTCGCGCGGCGTTCATCCGGCGATCCTCACCCAGGGCGGCCTGCGACCCGCGCTGCGCGCGCTGGTCCGCCGCTGCGGCGTCCCGGTGGAGCTCGACGTGAGGGTGGACGGCCGGCAGCCGGAGCCGGTCGAGGTCGCGACGTACTACGTGGTGGCGGAGGCGCTGACGAACGCCGCCAAATACTCCCAGGCCACACTCGTCCACGTCGGAGTGCGGGTCCAGGGTGACTACCTGCACCTGTCGGTGCGTGACGACGGCGTCGGTGGCGCGGACCCGAAGCGCGGCACGGGCCTCACCGGACTGGCCGACCGCGTCGAGGCCCTGGGTGGCACGCTCACCCTCGACAGCCCGACCGGCCAGGGCACCCGCCTGCAGGCCGAATTCCCGCTCAACCAACGCTGACCAGGCGGCAACGCGCGCGCTGACGACAGCTTCCCGGCGAGTTGCCTGGTCTCTAGGGCCTGTCTGACGGATCTTGTTGGGCGGTAGTGTTCTCCCTCATGGCGGTTGATCTCTCTGATGCGGAGTGGTCTCGGCTGGCGCCGTTG
>NZ_JBFAZX010000039.1:0-48981 GCF_040689395.1 Dactylosporangium sp. NPDC051484
ACAACGGCGCCAGCCGAGACCACTCCGCATCAGAGAGATCAACCGCCATGAGGGAGAACACTACCGCCCAACAAGATCCGTCAGACAGGCCCTAGTGTTGCTGCCGGGCGATCGCCTCGGCGCTGACCGGTGTGAATAGGTTGACCAGCGTTCCGTCGGGGTCGCGGAACAGCAGTGATCGGTTGCCCCAGGGCATTGTGGTCGGATCTTGAACGAAATCGCCGATCATGTCGCGCAGCCGGGCGAACTCGGCGTCGACATCGTCCACGCGGAACTCGATGATTGCCGTCCGGTTGGCGGCCGGCTCGGCCGAGCATTCGCCGAAGAGCTTGACCGTTGCGGTGCTGCCGATCGCCAGCGTCGCCCCCGGCAGAATGATCTCAGCGAAGTCAGGCGTGTACCGGCGGGCGGTCTGGCCCGTGACTTGCTCGTAGAACTCGGTGAGACAGCCGACCTGGTCTGTGATGATGCGGACCGACACGAATTTCATGACGTTGCTCCCTCGTTGCGGGTTGGCCAGCAAGACGCTAGGCCCGATACCGGGCACAATCCGCCCGGTATTGAGGGAGAATTTGACCATGACACGGCCGACCGCACGGGTGCTCGCCCTCCTCGAGATCCTGCAGACCGGCGGCACTCACACCGCTACTGACCTGGCCGAACGCCTCGGCGTCGACGAGCGCACCGTACGCCGCTACGCCGAGCACCTGCTTGATCTGGAAGTGCCGGTCGAATCGGTACGCGGCCGCTACGGCGGATACCGGCTGGCGCCCGGATTCCGGATGCCACCGCTCATGCTGACCGATGAGGAAGCACTTGCCGTCCTGCTCGGCCTGGTGGCAGGCCGCCGAGCCGGCCTGGTGCCGACATCGCCGGAAGCGGCCGCAACCGCAGCCGCCAAGGTGCGCAGGGTACTGCCCAAAGCGCTGGCCTCCCGGCTCGAAGCACTGTTGGCGACCACTGACTTCACCACACCGGGGCGTGAGGTGCCGACGCCGGAGGCCTCGGTCATGCTGCGGCTGGCGGAAGCGACGCGACAGCACCAACCCGCCGTCATCAGCTACACCGACCGCACCGGACGCCGCAGCGAGCGCACCGTGCATCCCTACGGGCTTGTGACGCACTCCGGGCGCTGGTACGTGACCGGCACCGACTCCGCATCCAGAGAACTGCGTACCTTCCGGCTCGACCGCATCATGCAGGTACGAATCGCGCACGGCACCTTCGCGGTACCCGAGGGCTTCCAGCCCGCCGACGTTGTCCTGACGAGCCTGGCCGGCACGCCATGGCGGCATCAGGTCGCCGTCGCCGTGCAGGGCACCGCCGACGAGGTACGGGCGCGCCTGCCGCACGGAATCGCCAGGGTCGAACCCGATGCCGACGACGGCCCGGACTGGGTTCTCGTGCGGCTGCGGGCGGAGCGACTCGACTGGATTCCCGGCGTCCTGGCCGGGCTCGGACTGCCCTTCGTCGTGCGAGAGCCCGCGCAACTCCGCGACATCGTGCGCGCGTGGACGGCTCGCATCGCCGGATGCGCAGCCGCGACGTCTCCCCAGGAGGCGATCGCCGCCTGGGGACCGAGGTGATCAGCGCCGTTCGCCGCGCCTGCGACCCCTGCAGCACAGTCAGCCCACCACATCCGCGCTCTACGCAGCGTGATTGAACAGCAGCTGTTCAGTCGCCAAAAAATGCCGTGAACCCGGGCCGGGGGAAGTGGAAATACCTATCGTGATCCGGGAGGCAATGGGCGTCGACGCTGAGTCGATGCGCGCTGCCCGTACGGACCCGGACCGGTTCGCGGATCTGTACGACCGCTACGCAGCGCAGCTCTACCACTACGCGTACCAGCGAGTGGGCGCGCAGACCGCCGAGGACGTCGTCGCCGACACGTTCCTCGCCGCGTTCGCGCAGCGCGACTCCTACGACCCGGAGCGGCTCGACGCCCGGCCGTGGCTGTTCGGCATCCTCACCCGCAAGCTGGCCCGGCACTTCCGGGCGGAGAAGACGCACTACCGCGCGCTGTTGCGGACCGCGGCGGAGTCCGCCGTCGACGGGCACGCCGATCGTGTCGCGGCCCGCGTCGCCGCGTCCGCCGTTCGCGCCCCGCTCGTCGCCGCGCTCGGCAAGCTCTCCACCGGCGACCGTGACGTGCTGCTGCTCATCGCCTGGTGCGACTTCAGCTATGACGAGGTGGCCAGAGCGCTCGACATCCCGCTGGGCACCGTGCGGTCCCGGCTCAACCGCGCCCGGCGCAAGGTCCGCGCCGTGCTGGGCGACATCGACCCCACCGGGGAGGCGTGATGGACCCCGACCTGCGACTCGTGCGGGAACTCGGCGAGCAGCTCGCGCCGCCGACCGGAGCGCTGCCGGCCGACCTACGGCGCCGGGTGCTGTCCGCGCCCGTCCGGGCGCCGCGGCCACGGAGCTCGGTCAGGTCGCGCATCTGGCAGACGGCGCTGGTCGGCGCCGCGACGGCCGTGGCCATCACCGGCCCCGTGGTGATCACCAGCTCCGGCGACGGCCGGCCGCCGCCGGCGACGGTGGACGTGGTGCGGCTCGCGTCGGAGCGGGCGGCGGCCGTACCGGCGGCGACCGCTTGGCCGGACCAGTTCATCTATACGGAGTCGGTGGTGCTCTACCGGACCATCGACGGGCGGTCGACGCCGACGCCGGCCGACGAAGGACCGCTCCTCGTGCGCGAATGGCGGTCCATCGACGGTACCCGCGATGGCCTGGTGCGCGAGCGCCCGCGCGACCAGCCAGCGGCCGCCTGGCGCGACGCGACGGTCGCCGGATGCCGCGACGGCTACCAGAGCACGGCCGTGCCGGAGTGGCGTGTGCCGTGCATGCCCGACCTGGGCTCCGACGGCAGCCTGCCGGTCGACGTCGACGCGATGCTCGCCTACCTGCGCCGGTCGGGCACCAGCGACTACCAGGCTTTCGACAACGCCGCCCGCGTGCTCTACGTCAGCCAGCACGCGGCGGCCGTGCAGGCGGCGGCGGTCGCGGCGCTCGGGCGGATCCCGGGCGTCATGGTGCGTCCCGGCGTCGTCGACGCGGCCGGACGTCCGGGTGTCGCGCTCGCCTACCGGAGCCGCGATGCCGAGACCGAGCTGGTCTTCGACGCCTCCACCTACGCCTATCTCGGCGTGAACCGGACGATCCTCCGGCTCACGACACCCAACCAAGCCACCGAGCCGGCCTCGCGGATCCTGATCCGCCAGGCCGTCGAGCACGTGGCGATCGTCGACTCAGTCGGGAGTGTGCGATGAGACGCGCTGTCATCGTCGTGGTTACGTTCTTCGGCCTCGCGGCGTGCTCGTCGTCCCCACCGACACCCGAGGTGGCCAGCGCGCGACAACCCTCGGCCTCCGCGGCGGCGGGCCAGTCGGCGGCAGCCAGGGAGACCGACTACGACAAGGCGCTGCGCTACACGCACTGCCTCACCGAGAACGGGGCTGAGACGCCCGACCCGGTCGAGGGGGAGCCGCTCGTCACCGCCTACGTCACCACCACCAGGACCTCCGTGGAGGGGGAGCCGCTCGTCAAGACCTACGACATCACGCCCGGTCTCTCCGTCGAGACGACGGTGGCGCGCATCGAGGCGCACGAAAAGTGCAAGCAGTTCCTGCCGACTACCTGGCCGGTCAAGGTGGACCAGGCTGAGATCAAGCGGTCCCGTCCCTACTTCGACTGCATGCGCAGCCACGGGATCGACGAGCCGATACCCGACGAGAACGGCGTGGTCCAGGGCCGGACCGACCCCTCCTACAGGTCGACGCCGGAGTACCAGGACGCGGTGGCGAAGTGCCGGCACCTGTACGCCGACCCGGCCAACGACCTTCCCGAGAACCGATGAGGCGGTGGCTCGTCGCGGTCGCCGCATCCGGCGTCGCGGTGCTGGTCGCGGCCGGTGCGGTGGCCTACGCGTGGCCGTCGGGCCCGGCCGCCGGACCCGGGCCGGAGGCCGAGACGACCACGATCACCCGCACGACGCTGGTCGACGTGACCGTGGTCAACGGCAAGCTCGGCTACGGCCCAGAGCAGGAGCTGATCAGCCGCCTGACGGGCACGGTGACGGCGCTGCCGGAGGTGGGCACGACGATCGAGCGCGGTGCGGGTACCGTCCGGATCAACGACCGGCCAGTAGTGCTCCTCTACGGCACGCTGCCCGCCTACCGTGACCTCACCCCGCCGACCACCTCGGACCATAGGTCGGACAGTGACCAGTCGGCGGCAGCGAGCCCGACCGGTTCGGCGGCGCCCGCCGGCGGAACCGTCGGAGCCGACGTCAGGCAGTTCGAGACCAACCTGAAAGCGCTGGGATACACCGGGTTCACCGTCGACGACGAATACACCGCGTCGACCGCCTCGGCGGTCAAGCGCTGGCAGCACGATCTCGGCCTGCCGGAGACCGGGACCGTCGAGCTCGGCCGGGTCCTCTACACGCCCGGCCCGATCCGGGTCGCGTCACACGTCGTCAGGGCCGGTCAGGTCGCCGAGGGGCCGCTCCTCACCTTCACCGAGACCACCCGGCTCGTCACCGCGTCGCTGCCGGCGCGCAGCGCGAGCCTGGCGGCGGTGAAGACGAAGGTGACCGTGGAGCTGCCCGGCGGGTCGACGGCGCCCGGGACGGTCCAGTCGGTACGGACACCCGACGCCGCGTCCGCCCCGGAGCCCACCGTCGAGGTCGTGGTCGCCGCCGACGACCCCAAGGCGTTCGCGGTACCCGGCGACGGCACGGTCCGCGTCCGGTTCGTCGCGTCCACCCGTAAAGACGTGCTCGCCGTGCCGGTCGGCGCCCTGCTCGCGCTCGCCGAGGGCGGCTACGGTCTGCAGGTCGTCGAGGGCTCCACGACCCGGATCGTCGCCGTGACCACGGGGCTGTTCGCCGACGGCCGCGTCGAGGTGAGCGGGCCCGACATCCGCGAGGGCATGACCGTGGGGATGGCCCGGTGACCGTCGTGGAGCTCAGAGGGGTCACGAAGACGTACCAGGGGAACGTCACGGCCGTGCGCGGTGCCGACCTGACCGTCGGCCGCGGCGAGCTCGCCGCGATCGTGGGTCCGTCCGGCTCGGGGAAATCCACATTGCTCAATTTGATCGGCACGCTCGACCGGCCGACCGAGGGCCGCGTCATCGTCGCGGGGCGCGACATCGCGACGCTCGGCGACCGCGCACTGTCGGCGCTGCGGGCGGCGTCGATCGGGTTCGTGTTCCAGCAGTTCCATCTCGCGGCCGGGGTCAGCGCGCTCGACAACGTCGCCGACGGGCTGCTGTATGCGGGCGTGCGGCGCAAGGAGCGCCGCACGCTGGCCGCCGCGGCGCTGGCGCGGGTCGGGCTCGCGCACCGGGCACACCACCGGCCGCACGAGCTCTCCGGCGGCGAGCGTCAGCGGGTGGCGATCGCCCGCGCGGTCGTGGGCGAGCCGGATCTGCTGCTCGCCGACGAGCCGACCGGCAACCTCGACAGCGCCGCCGGAGCCTCCGTCATGGACCTGCTGCGTACGCTCAACGCCGGCGGTACCACCGTGATCGTCATCACCCACGACGGCGCGATCGCCGACACGCTCCCCCGCCGCATCCGGGTCCACGACGGCATGGTCACCGGATGAGCCGGCCGGGGCGCCGTCTCGCGGTCGGTGACGTGCTCCGGCTCGGCGCCGTCGGCCTGCGATCCCGGCCACTGCGGGCCGTGCTGTCAGCCCTGGGCATCGCGATCGGAATCGCCGCGATGCTCGCCGTGGTCGGCATCTCCGGCTCGGGCCGAGCCGACCTGCGACAGACCCTCGACGCGCTGGGCACCAACCTCTTGAAGGTGGCCCCCGGCGAGAAAGCTGTGCTGCCCGACGGCGCCGTCGGCATGATCGAGCGGATCGGGCCGGTGACCAACGCGGCCGCGCTCCGCAAGCTGCCCGACGACGTGCACGTCTACCGCAACGACCGGGTACCGCCGCGGCGGACCAACGGCATCGTCCCGTTCGCCGCCGACCTCGACCTGACCGAGACGGTCGGCGCGACCGTGGCGCGCGGCGTCTGGCTCAACCCGGCCACCGCCGACTTCCCGGCGGTGGTGCTCGGCGCCGAGTCCGCCCGGCGGCTCGGGATCACCACGCCCGACCCTCGGACGGTGGTGTACATCGGCCACGAGGGGTTCACGGTCGTCGGCATCCTGGCGCCGGTCACGCTGCTGCCCGAGCTCGACAGCGCCGCCCTGATCGGCACGAACGCCGCACGGACATACCTCGGCGCCGAAGGCCGCCCGACGACGATTTACCTGCGTACCGTCGACTCGCAGGTCACAGCCGTCCGCGACGTGCTGGCGGCGACCGCCAACCCGGAGGCGCCGTACGAGGTCGCGGTGTCCCGACCCTCCGACGCGCTGGCGGCCAAGCTCGCCACCGAACGCGCCTTCAACGGCCTGCTGCTCGGCCTCGGGGCGGTCGCGCTGCTCGTCGGCGGCGTCGGGGTGGCCAACACGATGGTGATCACCGTCCTCGAACGGCGCGCGGAGATCGGCCTGCGCCGGTCGCTCGGCGCCACTCGCGGCCAGATCCGGCTGCAGTTCCTCACCGAGGCGGCCCTGCTCTCGACGCTCGGCGGGTTGACGGGCGTGGCGCTCGGCGCGCTGGTCACCGCCGCCTACGCCATCAGCCAGAGCTGGCCGGTCGCGCTGCCCGCCTGGGCGCTGCTAGCCGGCGTCGGCGCCACGGTCGTCGTGGGTGCGGTGGCGGGACTCTATCCGGCTGTCCGCGCCGCCCGCCTCTCGCCGACCGAAGCCCTGACCGCGACGTAAGGCCTTCGGAAACGGGGTGGCCGTGTTCCTGCGCGACGTACCGACCCTCGGCAACGACGTGCACGACGTGCGGTTGGCGGCCGCCGCAAGCCGGCACCGCGGGTGTTTGGCTGCGCCGAGATCGAGCACTGCCGCCTCAGCGGCATCGAGGTCGTCAACGATCACATCGAGGTGCATCTTGGAACACATCAAACTGGCTGGCGGTGACGGTGGGCCGACGCGGCCACGCCAGCTTATGGTGACCGCGTCCCGTGCCGGCCTGGTCCCGACGTGGCGGCCTGGAACAGCGCAGCTGTTGACCTGAGGTGGGCGGCTAGCTCCGCCGGGCCGCTGACCTCGAACGACAGCCCGATCGACGCCAGTCGCAGCGCATGCCATTCGCCGGTGTCCGGCGGCGCGAGCCACCGGCAGGTCCCGTCCGGCTGGTCGGTCAGGGTACCGGGCGGCGGCCTGCCGAGACGGTCCACCACGTGGGCGGCCGGTGCGTGGATCACTACGTCGGCCGGGTAGGTCGGGGCCATCCGCATCGTCCGGCTGGCGACGAAGGCGGCGACGTCCCCACCAGGTAGGTCCCTCGTGGACGCCCGGGCACCGGTCGCGGCGAGCTGCGTAACCCGGTCCAGCCGGAAGGTCCGCCAGTCGTCGCGATCGAGATCGAAAGCGAGCAGGTACCAGCGTCCCCCGGCCGTCACCAGGGCACGCGGCTCGACGTGCCGGCCCTCGTCGCGGTACCGGAACCGCAGCCGCTCGTGGTTGGCGATCGCCGCGGCGGTGACGGTCAGCGCGTCGGGGTCCACGGGATCCGCGGCCAGGAAGAACGGGTGGGCCACAGTTGAGGAGGCCAGTGCGTCGACCCTGCGACGCGGCCGGTCCGGCAGAACCTGAAGTAGCTTGCGCAGCGCCCGCACCGCCGCTTCGTCCGCCCCGGCCACCGCCTGCGTCGCCGCCGTGCGTAGCCCGACGGCCACGGCGACCGCCTCGTCGTCTTCCAACAACAGCGGCGGCATCGCCGCGCCAGCCGTCAGGCGGTACCCGCCCAGCCCGCATTGCTCGGCGTGCACCGGATAGCCCAGCTCCCGCAACCGGTCGATGTCGCGCCGCACGGTCCGGCCGGACACCCCGAGCCGCTGCGCCAGCTCGCTTCCCGGCCACAGCCGAGGAGTCTGCAACAGCGACAGCAGGGACAGCAATCGGGCACGCGCGCCGGACATGGCTGCCATTGTGCCGCTCAAGTAGGACCGAAATTGACCTACACGAGATCTACCGTGGGCGCAGGTCCGCTACGACACGAGGGAGATTCGCCATGAGCATCACCCCACCGGCCGGGTACACGACCGTCGCGCCGTGGATCGTCACGCCGGACACCGGGCAGCTGCTGCACTTCATCACCACGGTGTTCGACGGGGTCGAGCTGGGGTGCGTACCGCTGGAGGACGGGACGATCGGTCACGCCGAAATCCGCGTCGGCGACACCGTCCTGCTCGCCTTCGACCGGCTACCGGACTGGCCGGCCATGCCGTCGCTACTGCGGGTCTTCGTCGCCGATGCCGACGAGACGCTCGAGCGCGCGGTCGCCGCCGGAGCCCGCCTAGTCACCGCACCGGCCACCCAAGCCTTCGGCCAGCGGGGCGGTCGAATACGTGACCCGTTCGGCAACATCTGGTGGATCAGCGCGGTGGTCGAGGACGTCGCACCCGAGGCAGGAATGCGGCGGCTCGCCGAACCGCCGTACGCCGAGGCGATGCACAACGCCCAAGAGACCCTGGACCAGGAACTGAGCGGCCGCACCGACAACGTCGTCAGCCGCCCGCTGATCGACTGAGCCCGTACCTGTCCTGACGCCACATCGCAGAAGCTTCTGCGCCCAATCGCCACACCGCATTACCCAGCTTCAGACACGACTCTTCTCGGCATGTCCGCGAGCCAGCCGACAAACTCGTCGTAACGTTCCGTAGTAAGCCGATCGCGGCATATGCGGATGTCCGCGCCCACCCTCAACGCCCCGCCGGGCATCATCGATACCATGCTCGTCGAGGTGGAGAAGATCGCCAAGTTCCCATGGAGTCCTGTTCTGGCCCAGATCAGTACGCCCTTCGGGCGAGCGGCGGTTCGCTGGTGCGGCGATCCGAACGCCGCCGCGGGGCAGCACCATGTCGAGTGGGAGATCGACGAGGAAATCACCTGGGGCAAGAACGCCAAACCGGCCAGTGAGGCTGCTGCGGGGCTGCGACAAGGAGGTCACTGCGTGATCGTTCGTGGCCGGCTGGACGTCACCGTCGATGGCGCGGCGGTTCTGGATCTGGCCGGCACGGGGATCCTGCTGGACCTCGCCGCTCCAGTCCCCACCGAGGTCGCCGGCACATGGGTCGAGCTGTTCATCCGACGCGAAAACATCGCTCTGTACCCCTACAACCTCTGATCTGGACGCGCCCAGAGCCAACCAGCACGAACGGCCGGCGCACTACTTTCAAGCAAATCCGGATACCCGCCGGGTAGTGCCAGCGCCGATCGGCCTTGACCGCCTGGACGCGGGTTGCCAGGTACCTTCACCGAACTGCCCGGCCATGAACTCGAGCAACCAGTCGAGCAACCGGGCGGACAAAAGGGGCGAAATCGCACCAGAAATACGCTTGCGCGTGCCTATTTTTGCTGGTGGGCCGCCAGGGACTCGAACCCTGAACCTACGGATTAAAAGTCCGAAGTGGACGATCAACTCGCTCAAAGTCAAGCATAGCAAGGAAAAGTCCGTGAAGGGCGCGGCTCGTCCGAGTTGATCCGGCAACGTCCGTGCTGGTCAGATGGCTCGGCTCCCCGCAAACGCCAATGCCCGCTTTGGATCGGACGCGGAAGTTCCTGAGCCGTACGACTCCGTCCGTGCCAGGTAGCGAACATCCGAGCAACCTGCGAGCAACCGATCATGTGCGAGCCCACGCCCGCACGGACTCTGTAGTCTCGCCTGCATCCGGATCCGTCAAGACAAGACGCTACAGTGCGTTACGGCCTGACCGGTGAGGGTGCTTGATCAATTCACTCATCTGCCGAATACAGTGCACCGGATCATGACGCCGGGTCACTCCGGTACTTCGCCCCGACGTCTTGGTGCCTGACCCAGGCAAGATGGATCGGGCCTGTTCAACCCGGACAAGATGCGCACCACGCGCTATCGCTACCGAGGAACAGCCATCCCCACGCCGTGGGCGGCCCCGGGATGAACCACCACGGAACCCCTAACGTGACTTGTGGAGAGCCCGGTGCCGGGACGACCGGCACGCCGGGTTCGGGAGGCGACCCAAGGAAACGGGCTGGTCGAAATGCCGGTATCGTGCCTCGGGTCGACCTCACACTTCCAAAGCGCCGTTCCTGCCGACATAGGCGATCTAGGCGGGGGTCCAACGTTGGGGGTTGTACCTCTAAGCTCTATCGATCAGAAGGTCGTACCCGGTCCAACGCCGTACCAGAACGCGGCCAGCTCTTGTTGGAGCCGCCGCACGGATCTGTCTACCGGCTGTCCGGGTCGTTGATCTCGACGGTCGTGTCTGTCCGTATGAAGGTCAGCCGACCGCGCCGCTGGTCGGGCCGCTGCTCGGGCCGTCGATCGGCTTGTGGGTGAAGCCGGCCGGTGGGGTCACGGCGAGCGTGGCCAGGTTCTCTGGCGTGCGGGCGAGCCACGCGTAGTCCAGCGTGTTCCGATGGCCGGCCTTGTCGACGGACAGCCGGACAGGCAGGTACGACTCACTGTCCACCAACAGATCCATGGTGCCCGTGGTCACCTTCGCGGCCGGGGTGACCCGCAGACGCAGGGTCTGGTGCCCGTCCACCACTTCCGTGCCGAGCACCTCCAGTTGCCCACCCGAGATCGCGGTCCGGATGTTGACGCGGTCCTCGAAGACCCCTGTCACTTGCGCCATGGTCTTCGCATCCGAGGGCACCTCCAGCCGGTAGGTGGACCAAGCGTGGTGCTCGTAGTCGATGACGGTCACCATCGTGGGATTCGTGGACGTGCTGGAACCGCTGAGCCGGGGGCCGTCCTTGGTCGAACTGTCGAACCGGAACTGTCCGGTGGCTCGGTCGATCTGCATGACCTCGGTCACCCCGCCGGGCACGACGGTGGTCGTCCGCTCGATGTACCCGGAGAGGTTGTCCAGCGCGGCCGTGACATGCGCGGTGACGTACGCAACATCGTGCAGGTCCACCGTCTTCGTCGGACCCACCGTGGCCGGGGCGGCGTCTCGCCCCATTCCGCCGACGGTGATCAGGCCGGTGGCCACGACCGCGGCCAGGGTCGGGACGATCACCGCGGCGCGCACGGTCGCCACGTGGCGTGCGTGCCGGCGGCGCAGCGCGGCCGGCCGGCCGGGCTCGGGTTCCACATCGGCCACCTCGGCACGCAGCCGGGCGCCGAGTCGCTCGCCGAACTGCTCGTCACTGAGCATGGGGTACCTCCGCGAGGGATTCGGTGTCGTCCTCGGCGAGGAGTTCGCGTAGCCGGGACAGGGCGCGGGACGTGTACGACTTGACCGTCCCGGTCGAGCAGCCGAGCAACTCGGCGGTCTGTTCGATCGGCAAATCCTCGAAGAAGCGCAGCACGACCACTTGCCGCTGGCGGACCGGCAGCTGTGCCAGTGCCAGCGTCACCACCCGGCGCTCAATGACGCCGTCGAAGCCGGGATCGCCGCCGTGCAGCGCCTCCAGGTCCTGCGGCGGCTCCTCCCGGGGCCGCCGGACCAGGCTGCGTATCCGGTCGTGGGACAGGTTGATCAGCACCCGACGCACGTACGCCTCGGGTGCCCCGCGGACCTGCCTCCAGCGGCGCATGGCGCGCAGCAGCGCCGTCTGCACCAGGTCCTCGGCATGCTGCCGGTCGCCCGTGAGCAGGTACGCGGTGCGCAGCAGGGCGGCGAACCTGGCCTCGACAAAGGCGTCGAAGCTCGAATCAACTTTCACGCCGACAAGGACTCCACCCGCCCCGGATAGGTTGCCACGGCGCGGCCTGACTGATGCCTCGACGAGGCCCGTGGTCGTTCCGGCCGCAGCAGAAGCGCATCCGCTCATGCCGCCGATCGTGCGTGATCCTCCGCTGGAGGCGCCTTCCTCATGGGGCTATCGAACGGCCTCAGCCTGGAGCCTCGCATCGGACACCGACGCTTGCTATCGCTCCGGTGCGCACGAGTTCCCGGATCGCCGTAGTCATGGCCCTCACGCCCGGCTCCGGCACGATCAGCTGGTCGACGGCCCAGAAGTAAACGCCGTTCGCGACCTCACCGGTCTCCTTCCACCTCGCCAGCAGGCGACGCACCTCATCAACGGTGAAAATCGTCAACGCCCAGCTGGAGCCGTCAGGAAGGTCGACGAAGGCGTCGACGTTGGCCACGGACTCCTCGGCGTCCTGGTCGGGATCGAGAAGGAACCGTGCCACGAACGTTGGTTCGGTGATGGCCACGTACGGATCGGCAGCGCCCACGAGCGCCATGATGTCGCACCCCACCCGGTGTGAGCGCGATCCACCTCCCGGCATCCGCTTCTGCGATGCGCTTGCTACCTGTCACCCGATGGCGTGACGTACGGCCGTTCGCCGCTCGTCAACGCTGATTATCAGGGACTTCTGACCGATCGGGAGGTTGCGATAGCGATGTCGGGCGTGTTCAAGCAGTGCGGATGCCGCGACGCGGTAACTGGTCGCCGGTTGGGCGTGCGGTGTGGCCGGTTGCTCGAGCGCGGGCACGGCAGCTGGCACTACCGCTGCTACGTGCCGGACCTCTCCGGCCGCGCCGTGCAGGTACGCCGCGGCGGCTTCACCTCCCAGACAGCCGCCCTGGCCGCGCGGAAACAGGCCCTGGCGGAGTCGCGGGAACAGTACGCCGGGCGGACCTGGACCGTGGCCCGCTGGCTGCGGTACTGGCTGACCACCCGCGCCGCGATCCGCCCGACCACACTGCGCGCCTACACCCAGCACGTCGAAACCCACCTCATCCCGACCATCGGTGGCCTGCGCCTCGCGGAGGTGACCAGCCGGCACCTCACCGCCATGTTCGCCGAGCTCGCCGCCACCCCCACCCCGACCGGCCAGCCCAGATCCGCCGCCACCCTCCAGCGCATCCGCGCCACGCTGCGCGCCGCCTACAACGCCGCCATCCGCGACGGCATGGTCACCGACAACCCCGCCCGCCGGGTCGAGATACCGCCCACCCGCCGGCCCCACGCCGTGGTCTGGAACCCAGCCCGGGTCGAGCAGTGGCGCACCGCCGGCACCCGCCCGGCGGTCGCGGTCTGGACCACCGCCCAGCTCACCGAGTTCCTCGACGCCGTCGCCGACGATCCGCTGTACCCGCTGTGGTGGCTCATCGTCCTACGCGGGCTGCGCCGCGGCGAGGCGGCAGGGCTGCGCTGGCAGGACGTCGACCTCGACCGGCGGCAGCTGTCGATCACCACCCAGCGCACCACGATCGGCTACCAGGTCATCGAAGGCCCACCGCCAGCCGCCGCACGATCGCCCTGGACCGGCGCACCGTGACGATCCTGCGCGCCCACCAGCACCGCCAGCGGCAGCTGTGCAGGGCCGAGGGTCTGCCGTGGCGGGAATCGGGCTACGTGTTCACCCGCCCGGACGGGCAACCGTTCCACCCCAACAGCCTCACCAAGCGGCTGCGCCACCTGATCACCGCCGCCGGACTGCCACCGGTCCGGCTGCACGACCTCCGGCACGGCGCCGCCAGCCTCGCCCACACCGCCGGCGCGGACCGTCCAGGACCAGCTCGGCCACGCCAGCATCGTGCTCACCGCCGACCTACACCAGCGTGCTCCCCGCCACCCAGCACAAAGCCGCCGAAGCCACCGCCCGGCTCATCCTCACCACCGCCAGAGAACTGCGGGACAAGATCCGCCGCCGCAACGCGCACCGACCCCGCAGCAGTCCACCACCGTTGCGACCGGACCCGCCCCGAAACCGCAGGTCGAACCCGCTATAGACGGCGTCAAGCGGCCGAAACGACGCAAGCGGCAACGAGCAGCCAACGAGCATCCACGGTCCACATCGGACCGATAGGCAGGAAGAAACCGCAGGTCACGTGGTGGGCCGCCAGGGACTCGAACCCTGAACCTACGGATTAAAAGTCCGCAGCTCTGCCATTGAGCTAGCAGCCCGTGCCCTGACAGGGTACCTGCGTGCCGTGCATCGTTCCAGGCGATACTCCACACGCGGCGTTTCGGCAGCTCAACGTGCATGGTGGCCATAGGCACCGGGGCGTTGTGGTATGCCGGTCGGCGGCGGGGCTTGGTATTCGTGCCGACAGGCGAGCAACCACCGAGCAACCACGAGCGTGGCGATGCCCTGCTCCAGCGGGGCGCGGGCCGGTCAGCTCGGCTCACTGGCTGCCAGCGTCAGGGTCCGGCGCGTCTACTCCGACCCGTGGTCGCAGTGCGGCTGGTCACGAGCGGCGGCGGGTCGGGCGTGACGAGCAGGACCCGATCGGCCGGGTATACCGTCACGGCACCGGCTGGGGTGGTGACCTGTAGCAGCGGCATCTCGGCTCGGCATCTGAGTTGCTCGAGTTCGGGCTGGTAGGGCATCCGGGCGGTGACCTGTGCGCCCGCGGGGAGCGTGAAGACCTCTGGGTCCACGACCCGGGGGTGCTGGAACGCCGGCCGCGTCCGGTGACGATCAGCAGTTCGCGGCGCAGGACTTGCATCGCGTCCCGCACGGTGTCCTTCGCACACCCGAACCTCGCCACGAGCTGCCCCTCCGCCGGCAGGTACGCGCCGGGCGGGTATCCGCCGTTGAGGATCTCCTGCCGGAGGACTGCCGCAACAGCCTGGTAGCCCATCGGTGTGTAGTCGTATTCGCTCACACCCTGGACTATAGGGCCACATGGCCCTATAGTCGAGGGTGTGGACCGCGAGCCACCTCGCCCTGGTTCGCGCCAGGCGCGGAAGCGAGCCGGCGGCGCGCCGCGATGCCGGCGTCGAGACCTGCCATGGAGTCGTTCGAGCTCACAACCTGCACCCGACGTCGCGGGTGCTGGGTGCCGGTGGCGCGTGCGGGTCGGTTGACTGCGGCGGCGGTGGCGTCATGCGGTGATGTTGTGCCGGTCGGCGCGGACGGTGGTGATGGTGCCGGTGGGGTGGTGGATTTCGAGCAGGGGTACGCCGGCCGGCAGGCCGTGGTCTCGGGCCTCGCGCCGGGTCGGCATTCTGGCGATGAGCCGGTCGCCGAGGGCGAGCGGGATGGTGGCGCGGTCAGGTTGTGCCCGGACTTTGGCGGGCGTGCCGCGGCGGGTGTCGATGAGTCCCTCGCTGGCCAGCAGCCGCAGGGCACGCTGGACGGTCATCAGACCGACGTGGTGGCGTTCGCTGATCGCGGCTGAGGACGGCAGGAGCGTGCCGGGCGGGACGTGCCCGGTGGTGATCTGCTCGCGCAGGGTGTCGGCGAGTTTGACATAGATCGGGTCGGATCTGTGGTCGGGGCTCATGAGGGTGTCCTCCATGTCGGTTGGGGATGGCAACGGTGGAAGGTGTCGGGAGTGCTGAGGCGGCGCAGCCGCCATTCGCATGGGGTTGCTGCGGCCCCGGCACAGGCGCGGGTCGCCGGTCGGCTGCGGCAGGCCGTGGGTGTCGACGTGCCCAACAGCGGCTAGCGTTGCCGTCCCGGCCGCCGGCGGCACGGGATGCCGCGGCGCTGGGCACGGGAGCCGGGCGGTGAGCGCCGGCGGTTGCCGCTCGGCCGTCGGGTCGGCGGCGCCGCTGGTCACGGGAGGTCGTCCAGGTAGAGGTAGGCGATGGCGAACACGTCGCCGGGCTGCGGTTCCACACTTCGTACGAGCCACTCCTGCGCACCTGCGTGTGCTTGTACCGCGTGCCGCAGCCGCGGGTCGGCGATCATCGGGACGAAGACGAGACGATGGTTCCTGCCGCCGCGGACGATCAGTCGGAGCAGTTGCCAGGCGAGCTGCCCGACCGTCATACCGGTTGTGCCGGGGTGACGACGCTGGACGAGGTGGTCGGTGGCCGGATGCTGCTGCATGGTCACGCTCCGGTTCGGTTGCGGTCGGCGGGTTGCCACGGTGAGCGGTGCTGTTGTGCCGCTGGCGCGGCAGGCGATGGGGTGTGGCGGCGGTGCCGGCCGGCTGGGCTGTGGGATGAGGCCCGGCTGGTGAGGACCTGCTGGTAGCAGCCCTTTGCCTCGTCGAGACGGCCGAGGTCGTGGTAGACGGCGCCGAGCACCGCGTGTGCCTGGACGGTGAGTGGGTCGCCGGTTCCGCGTCGTGTGTGCAGGTCGGTGGCGAGTGGTTCGAGGATGTCGATGGCGGTGGTGAGCTGGTTAGTTTCGCGGAGGACTTCGCCGTACAGCACGGCGATCTGCGCGGCCGTCACCTCCGCGTCGGGGGTGGGCTGGGTGCGTGCGGCGGTGTAGGCGGCACGCAGTACCTGCAGTGCGGCCTCGAACCGCCATCCGGCCAGGTGTTCCCGGGCCGTGTCGAGTAGCTCGTCCAGGGACCGTGTCACGGCCGCACCCGCGGCTCGCGACCGCTGCGGTCGTCGGACGGTGACGCCAGTGGTTCAGCAGGGCTGATCGCGGCCGGCGAATCGGTGTGGAGATCCTCGCGGGTGTGCATAGGCTGCAGGTCGGTGTCGCGGGCGGCGGTGTGAGCGATGCATACGGCCATGGCGGGCAGCAGCGCCACGGTGCACAGCCCGGCAATGGCGAGCAGGACGGCGAGCTGCCGTCGGCTGGGTGGCTGATTCCACCGCGCGAGCCACACCAGTACGCGTCCGCAGACCGCGACGCAGCGCCGGTCGCCGGGCCACAGCCGATGATCCGCCCGGCTCACGGTCGCGCCCCAGGTAGGTCGGTTCCGCTGTGTGCGCCGTCGTGCCGCTGGGGTCGGTCTGTGCTGCAGCGGGACAGGTCGCGGAGGTGCCGCCAGATGCCGGTGCTGCGGTCGTGGAATGCCGGCGTGGAGCAGTCGATACCGTCGCAGCCAGGCGCGTCCAGCGCCAGCAGCAGCCCGGTCAATGACGCGAGCGGGCCTGCCACGACGCAGAGGTCCCGATCGGCCACTGGGGGCAGCACGGTAGTGGGGGTCATCGGACGCCCGCCACCGTGTCCTGGGTACGGGCTGCGGCGACCAGGATGTGGTGCGCAAACACGGGCGTGTCCTGCGTGGTGCAGTGCGCGGCGATCATGGCCGCGGTGAGCGGTGTGGTAAGGCCGGGACGGGGCCAGACGCGCAGCTGGGCGCGGGGCCGGTTGTATTCGTCGGGAACGATGTAGACCGCAGCAGCGGCGACGTCCGGATGGGCGGTGACGGTGCGGCGCAGCGCGGCGCAGCGGCGCTGTCCGGTGGGGGCGAGGTAGTGCTCGGCGGATTCGAGCCGGTGCAGGGTGAGACGCCCGCTGAGGGTGAGGGTGCCGATGTCGCCGCTGGTCCGCCACGCCGAGGACGGTGGGCAGGGTTGGTCGGCGCGGTGCGCGACGGCGGTGCAGCTGGCGCTGGCGGCTTCGATGAGTCCGGCGACACCGGGTGGGGTGGGCTGTCCGGCTGGGTCGATGGTGCGGAGTCGCAGGCCGGGCAGCGCGTCCAGGGCGGTGGCTGTGGTGCTGGTTGTGGTGGTGGCGCCGTCGTAGGCGGGTGCGTGGTACCAGGTGGTGACGGTGACGTCGGCGGCGGTCGCGAAGTCGGCCAGATGGTTGCCGGCACCAGGCAGCGGCACGGTGGCGGGCACCACGACGCGGCGCAGCGCTTGGGTGGCGGCGGCAAGCCGGCCGGGGCGTTGTTCCCGGGTACGCAGCAGGGCTTTGATCTGGCCGGGGGCGAGGACGGCCCAGTCGGCGCGGGTTTCCGCGGCGGTGTGCAGCCAGCCAGCGGGGGTGAAGTCGGGCTGCAGGACGACGGTGCCGCCGGCGAGGAGCTGCCGGATGACGGTTTCGAAGATCGCGGCAGCGTGCAGCGGCGCGGCGATGAGGGCGGTGCCGCCCGGGGTGAGGCCGATGGCGTCGCCGAGCCGTGTGCTGGTGGGGGTTCGCCGCCAGCGAGCCACAGGTGCCGGCCGCCGTACGCGGTGTGCAGGTGGGCCCGCCACGGCTGGCACCAGTGCGCGGTGCGGGCGGCCTGGTCGATCACGGCGTCGAGCGACTTCGCCCGGACGTCGAGGGGAATGGGCAGCGGGATGGCGCCGCAGAGCCACACCGCGAGCGCCTCGGCGATCGTGTCGGCGGTCGGCTGGGCCTGGATCGGCACGATCGCACGAGTGGGCGGCCGGTAGCCGATGTACTGGTAGGCCAGCTGCCACAGCTGCCCGAACGTGACGGCCCGGTCGCCGTCGATGACCGCGACGCGGTGGTCGTTACTCCTGGCCAGCTGCTGGAACCGGTCAATGATCGCCTGCGTGGTCGCCGAACCCGCCGCGTGCCGGAGCACAGTGATCCGGCTCATGAACGACCCCACACCTCGGGCGGCGCGGTCGCACCGCGTCCGGTCCGGGCCGCCGCCAGTGCGGCCAGCGCAGCGTGCGCGGGATCGCCCCGGTCGGGAGCTGCGGCCGTGTCCGGCCAGCTGGCCAGCGCACCGACAAGCGCCGCAGCGGCCAGGAACTGGGAGAGATTGGTGACCCAGCAGGACTGTCGAGGCTGCCGGTTCACGGATTCCCATCGTGGCTGCGGCATGCGTCCCGGCGGCCATCGGTGATCGTTTGGTTCGCCGGGTGGGGGACGCCATGCGGGTCGTGCGGGCGCGGGAAGCAGGTCGAGGAAGACCGGGCGTCGCCGCGGCGGGTGCAGCCGGAGCCGCTGGTACAGCCATGTGATCGGCGTCGCGCCGGTTCGGAACATCGACTCTGTCCTCTTCGATTGCTGGTGTGTCTGGCTGCTGGTGGTCTGGGTGGGCCGCCCGCGCCGCGTTGAGCTGCGACAGGGCGCGGCGCGGGCGGCCCGAGGGTGGGGCCGGCGGCGCCTCCCATCCGGACAACCGGACCGGGATGGGGCGGAAACGCAGGCTGGTCGGGGCGGCGGCCACCGCGGATCCCCTCATGTCCGCGGTGGCCGCCCGGACTGGCCAGCGCGGGTCGGGCCGTGGCATCCCGACCGACGCCAGCCAGTCGTGCGCAACGAACGTGGCCACCACGTAATCCACCGCCGTACCGGTCACGTAGCCACCTCGCCTGGTCGCGCAGCGACAGCAATGGCAGTTCCAGTGGGGCCGCCCACGATGGGTCCAGACCCCCTTCGGGCGGCTCCGGGCGGGAGAAACGGTTACGGCACGGGCGCCGGACCCGCCGTGTGGTCCGCTGCGGCACACCAGTACCTGGCTGTCCGGAACCGCAGCCTGCTGTGCTGATGGGACGCCGCGTATGCGGAGGGACGCGCAGGCGGCTTCGGTCATTGGGGCCGGCGCAGCATCGGGTACAGGGCTGGCCCGTCACCGATGTGGAACGGTTCGTTCTCGACATAGCCGTGGCGGGCGTACAGGGCGGCGTTGCGCCGTCCGGTGGCCTCCAGATATGCCGGTAGCCGATCGTCCCGGTCGCTGCGGTGCTGGTGGGCCTGCAGCAGACGGCTGCCGATGCCGTGGCCCTGCCGGTACGGGGCCACCCCGAGGAACGCGAGGTAGTCGTGCCGCATGCCGTCCGGGTGGGCTTCGTGCATGTCCTCGTCGAGCTGAAGGAACCGGCCGAGCGCCGGGCCGCAGGCGCGCCAGCTCAAGGTCGTAGTCGGCGATGTCGGGCTCGAACTTGCCGTCGATGCGGGCCCAGAGCGCGGCGCCGGACCGGTCGTCGGCGACGTCTACGGTGCCGTTGTCGAAGAACCACGGCGTGACCAGCGCGAAGTACCGGCGGTAGACGTCCACCCGTTCGGCACGGTCGGGCACCAGCCAGCGGGCGACGTCGGTGTCGTCCAGCGCCGCGGCGAGCACCGCGATCACCGCCGGCAGATCCTCCGGTCTCGCTGGCCGGATCGCCGGAACCGCGGTGGTCTGGATGTCGGTACCGGTCATCGCGCCGCCGCCGGTTCCGCGCGGTGGGCCGCACCGCCGTCGGATTGCCCGGCGAGGAGGTCGGCGCTGGCGCCTTGGCCGATGCCGCGGTAGACGGCCGGACTGGTGGCACGCAGGACGGCCGCCCAGCCGGCGCCGACGACCGCGGCGGTCGCGAACGCGGCGGGGAAGATCCACCGCCACAGGCTGTCGGCGGCGACACCGAGGAGAGTGTCGAACTCCCACAGCGTCACGATCAACACGACGAGCAGGACCAGGAACCCGAGGACCGGGGCGACGAACCGCCGCCACGCCGGCACCCGCGCCACCTCGCCGGTGCGGTGGCGCACGAAGTACACCACGACGGCGAGGGAGGTGATGGTCATCAGGATGAGCACCCCGAACCCGCCGGTGACCGTCCACCAGAAGAAGAAGAACAGGTAGACGAACGGGTCGAGGCCGGTGACGGCGAACACCGCCAGGACCGCGATCGCGAGCATCGACTGCGTGAGCGAACCCCACAGCGGTGCCCGGAACCGCCGCCCGGCGGTGCCGAACCAGCCGGGCAGGACCCGTTCCCGGCCGAGGGAGAAGGTGTAGCGGGCGGCGGTGTTGTGGAAGGACAGCAGCGCCGCGAACAGGCTGGTGATGAACAGGCCGTGGCCGAGGTCCAGCCAGATCTTCGCCATATGCGGGTCCACCAGGGTGAACATCGTCTCCGAGCCGTGCTCGGCGGACAGGGCGATGATGTTGGCCGGGCCGGCGGCGACGGACATCGCCCACGAGCAGAACGCGTACAGCAGCCCGATGATGATCAGCGACAGGTACGTGGCGCGTGGGATGTTGCGCTTGGCGTTGCGGGTCTCCTCGCTGTAGACGGCGGTGGACTCGAACCCGACGAACCCGGCCACCGCCGTGGCGAGCGCAGCGCCGGTGCCGGCGCTGAACAGCTGCGACGGGTTGAGGGTGTCATAGGTGACCGTGCCGCCCGCCGGGTGCAGGACCTCAACGACGGCGAAGAGCAGCGCGATGACGACCTCCGCGCCGAGCAGCACACCGAGCACGGCCCCGCTGAGTTCGATGCTGAGCACGCCGAGCACCGCGATGACCGCCCAGCCGATCGCGGCGACCAACCACCAGGCCAGGTCCACACCCCAGCGGTCCTTGAGGAAGCCGCTGGCGACCGCCCCGAACCCGCCGTACAGGCCGATCTGCATGAAGTTGTAGGCCAGGACGGCGACGCCGGCGGCGCCGAGACCGGTGATCCGGCCCAGCCCTTGGGCGACGTAGGCGTAGAACGCGCCGGAGTTGACGATGTGCCGCGACATTTCGGTGTAGCCGACGCTGAACACGCCCAGCGCGACGGCCATGGCGACGTACGCGTCCGGGATGCCGAGCACCTCGGTGACAGCCCAGCCCGCCGTCGCGCCGCCGCCGATGACGGTGAACGGCGCCGCGGCGGCGATCACCATCAGAATGACGGTGAGGACGGTGAGCTTGTTGCGGTTCAGCGCCGAATCGACCTTGCTGACGTAGCCGCCTGGCGGCGGCATCGTTGCGACGGACATGAGATCTCCCGTGAGGTGAGGGGAAGGGGTGCACCGGGCCGGCCGCGGACGGCACGGATCAGCACCGGCGGCTTTCGCGTGGTGCTGCAGCGGACTTCAGCGCCGGCCCATGACCTTGTTGCCGATCACGGCCCTGGTCTCCTGGACCAGCGCCTGAACATCCGAATGTGCCTGCTGGAAGAGGTGGGTGAAGTAGTCCAGCGCCGCCTGACCACCCCAATCCACGATCTTCGGCAGCAGACCGGTCGCGTCCGCGATACCGAGGAGGTGCACGTCGCGCGGATCGAGCGGCCTTCGCTGCCCCAGGCCGGTCGCCAGCCTCGCTCGCGGCCAGACGTAGTCATTGGCGTCAGTAGGTAGGTAGTACGTGTAGCGGCGCAGCAGCCGCCGGCCTTCATGCGGCAGCAAATGGTTACCAGCGACCAGACGCCGAGCGACCCGGTCGTAGGCTTCCATCGACAGATACGTCAGCCAGGTCCGCACATCGCGTGGTTTCCGCTCGCCGCGGATGTCGTCCAACACAGCATGCGCCAGGGCGTCGCCGGGCAGCGGCCCGCCGCGCACCACCAGCAGCCCGTGCTCCACGGCGATCCAGCCCAGCCAGCCCAACTCCCCGAGCAACGCCGAAGCCAGGCCGATACGCGCGGCGTCGTCATCGAGCAACAGACCACCGGTACGGTCGTCATGGCACAGCCGGAAGAAATCGTCCGCAAGCGGCTCCACGGACCGCCCTGCAGTGCTCATGGTCATCCCGCTTTCCGCCAGCGCGGCATCCGGGTGCTGCCGCCGTCGGGACTCTGTTGATGGTGTGCCGGGTCGTGGCTGGGCACGCCCGACGATCGGCAAGCTCTGCGTCGGTACGGCAGCGAAAGCCCGGTGGAAGGTGGCCGCTGCGATGGGCGCGGTCCGGACCGGCGCGGTAACAGCGTTCATGGACGGCCATCCCCGACGGTGGGCGGATCGGCATGCTGGTATCGCAGCGGGCCCATGGAGGATGGAGACGCGACTGGCACCCTGACGCCGCACGAGCGTGCGTCGTACCTGGCGCTCCATCGGCGGATCCATGAAGCGGAACTCGCCGCGATCAACTGCTCGGCAACCGGACGCACCCGGCGCGCACCGCGCCGGGCGGACCGGCACTCGACATCGGCGCACCCATGCTCCAGCTGCGGGTCCTCGCGATGACGGGCGACCAAGTCGACCCCAAACCGCCATAGCACCAGGCCCGCGATGTTCGCCGGAGGACGGAACACGGGTTGGACGGACACTGCCATGCGCATCAACGCGACCTTCCCGCCTGTGGTGTGGACAATGGCGGTTCGAGATGCGATGGCGTGCCGACTGCGTGGTCTGCCGGCACGCCACCGCGACACCTGTGGGGCCAGTGGATCGAGCCCATCAACACCGCAGGTGGGCACAGCCGGACCGCCTGCTCCTCGCCCAAGGAACGTGGGCGCCGGCCGTGAACTTGCTGGCCGAAGGCGGACGGCGTCATCGCAAGCACCCGTCCCCGGCCAAGTCGACAAGCCTCGGGTGCGCTGGAGGCGCGAGCGCCTCGGTGCACCCGGCATAGGTCGATGGCTCGTAGCTGCAGCGCTACGGCCACGGCAGCCGCCGTCGTGGCCTCATCCACTGCGTCCCCTCCCAGCCAGCTCCCCGGTGGCATCCTGCTGAAGCCACGACATGCGATAACCTTCGACGATCCCGCTCGATGTCCGCGTGCCCGTCCGCCAGCACGCTCGGCACAGCAGGTCCTGTGTCTGCTTCGCGCACTTGCGCCTCTATTCCGCCAACCCACCAGCCGGTTGACCAGACGCTATGGCGGTACAAGCAGCACGGCAGCGCCTTGTACCACCCGGGGCCGTCCATGCCTGCGAATCGCCGAGGCCGACCTACGCGCAGACGGCTCGGAGCACATCGCGCGATCTTGCCGAGCGCGGTCGGCGCTGGCGCGAGGCGGGGTGCGCCTGGTGACGGACGCTGGCGGAGGCGCGACGGGCCGACGGGCCGACGGCGGGCGGCCCTTCGGCTGACGTAGCGGTGCAGCGACGCCAGTTCGCGTATGCCAGCCACGGTCTTCAGGGCGGTCCACGATCAGGATCGCCCAGAGGATGACGACGCGGACCACCAGCCGCTCGGCCGAGTCACGCTGCGGTGCACTCGTTGCGCGGCGTGCCGAACATGACGTCGGCTGCGGCGGGGTGGTGATCGGTGCCGAGCACCATGCCGCGTACAGCTGACCGTCGGCGTCGAGTGCCTGATCAGCCGCCCGGGCGAATGCCTCGCTCGCGCGGCGACAGCCGTTCTCGACCAGGTTGACCAGGGAACGCGAGTACAGGATGCGTGCGGCGAGAGCCGCCTGCGACAGCTGCCGGGTCGCGCGCCACTCGCGCAGCGACGCTCCGAAGTCCGCCTCGCGGCCGGATGCCGGCGAGATCGTCACGACGGGCGCCCGGCTGTTGGAAGGTGCAGCATCCATCATGTCGTCCTCACGGCCTTGACTTGCGCCAGCCCAGGTCAGTGGCAGACGCGGATTCGCAACGCCGAGACGATATGCACCGCAATGGATGGCATGAGTCACCAACGGTGAGGGACACTGCCTGTGTCCCTCACCTACCGGACAGCGAGTTACGGTGTCAGGCTCGCCGCTTCCAGCAGCGGTTCGAGGTCAGGGCGAATCGCCGCAGTGGACCGGACGCTGAGCTGCCGCAACGTCTCCCTGGCGATCGGGTTGTAGCGCAGCTCGTCGGGCGAGTCGCGCAGCACCCGGCCCATCATGTGCACCGCGGCGACCGGGTTGTCCCGGCGGGCGAAGCACCGCGCCGCGTCGATGTGGAACGTCAAGCACCGCTCCACCGAGGCTGCGTTCCGGGCATCGGTCCGCTCGATGAGGTCGAGCGCCTCGCGTGTGCGACCGAGCTCGATCGCGGTAGAGATCCGGTGCAAGGCGACGTTCGTCGGGCCGAACACCATCCGGTGATAGTTGGTCTCACCGACCCGGGCGGCGATCGCCGCGGCCCTGTCGAGCAGCCCCCACGCGTCGCCGGCGTCGTCCTCGCGGGCCGCCTCCGTAGCACCCAGCAGGTGCAGCCCTCCGAACACGGCGAGCCGAGCCGGTGCTGAATCATCACTCAGCAAAGGAACGAGCTGTTCCATCGCCTTACGGACCACGCTACGCGCCTGCTCGGTCTTGCCCTGCGCCGACAGGATCATGGCCAAGTTCCATGAGGCAGCCCCGGCCAGGTCAGGATCATCGGCATCCAGCGCGTACGCAACCGCCCGATCAGCCACCACCCAGGACAGGTCGTACTCGCCGACCCGCTTGGTCCAGGTGCGCGCCAGCTGGTACACCGAACTGGCCAGCGCGAGCGCCTCCCGCCGTTCCTCGCCGGCCGAGGCGTTCACCTGGGCCTGCGCCAGACTGATCACCTCGGTGAGGTACTGCCCGACCGCGTCGTACCGGAACGTGGAGGGCTCCTGCCACGTGCTCCACGCCCTACCAGCGAGGCGGCGCAGCCGCTCCATACCGACCGGTTCAACGCCGTGCCCGCGCTCGAGCACCGCCGTGCGGACCGCCTCGGCGGATGGATGACCACGTCTACCGTCCGGCATCAGCGGCATCGGCACCCCGGTCAGGTCCCGCAGGTCGGACACCCGCAGCACCTGCGCGAACAGCACCAGCTGCGCGAACCGGGTCACCGGCCGGGTACCCGCTTCGATCTTCTTCATCATCGACAGCGAGATGCCAACCAGGCCGGCCAGCTCATCCTGAGTGAGACCGCGGCGCTGGCGATACTGCGCGATGCGCTGCCCGATCGCCCACTCGTCAATCTCCACACCGTCACCCCCGTACGAATCGGGACCGGCTTTCCCAGCAGGCTACGCGCACCCTGGCAAAATCAGAGGATGATCCTCAATCGATCCGCCCGCCGGCTGATCCTCTGGGACGTCGACCATACCCTCATCGAAACCCGCGGCCTGGGCGGCGAACTGTACGCGAACGCCTTCCAGACCGCCACGGGGCACCGCATGGTCGAAAAGGCCGACGTAACCGGGCAAACCGAACCATCGATCCTCACCGCGACCCTGCGCCTGCACGGCATCGACGAGAATGAGCCGTACCTCTCCCGCTACCAGGCCGAACTGCCCGCCGAGTACGACCGGCACCGCGACGAACTGGCCCGCCGCGGCCGGGTCCTGCCCGGGGCGACAGCAACGCTCGCGGCCCTCGCCGCTGAGCCCGGCCTGGTGCAAGCGGTGCTGACCGGCAACCTGCGCGACGTCGCACGGATCAAGCTCGAGGTCTTCGGCCTGGACCGCTATGTCGACCTCGACGTCAGCGCCTACGGTGACGACGATGCCGACCGTCCCAAACTCGTCGCCATAGCCCGGCGCCGAGCCGCGGCCAAGTACAGCACCGCCTTCGACCACGACAACACGATCGTGATCGGCGACAGCCGACACGACATCACCACCGCTCTTCACGGAGGCGCCTACGCCATCGGCGTCGCCTCAGGAAACGAGTCCGTCGACCAGCTTCGCAGCGCAGGCGCCACGGTCTCCTGGCAGGACCTGACGGACACCGCCGCGATCGTCGAATTCCTCACCACGTAGGGAGGCGCGAGATTGTGGACGGAAGGTCCAGTGAATGTCGCCTTCGGTGCTGATGCGCGTTGTGGGGAGGCGGACGGGGAGGCCCACCTGGCGCAGCTGCCGCCGACCAGCACGACGTAAACCGTGTCGGGCGTTCCGCACGACGCAGCGCCGTTGATCGCGCACGTTGTGCCAGCCCGCTGTACACAGGACTCAGTGATGACACTACGGTCCGCTGAGCACGGAGATCGACATTCGTCTCCACCGAGGCGTCATGTGCGAGCGACTCGGCCGTCGCGGCAGCATGGAGGTCTTGCGTTGTGCCATCGGTTGCATGCTGCCGCGCATACGTGGTGGACAGTCGGGCAGCAGCGTCGTACCACTCGTCAGCCTCGCCGACTCTTCCCAGCATGACCAGCGCGTCGGCGGTCAGTTTTGCGAATCGGGCAGCTACGACCGTCAACCTTTCGTGCAAGTCGCCGACGACCGGCCATTGCAGCAGGGCGCTACAGTCGCTCAGGCCGAGAGCTGCCGTGCAGACCATCTCCTCCCATGAGGTGTCCTGACCGTAGCATTTGATCAGGTCCGCGCATTGTTGCTCGAGTTCATCGAGTCGCCAGCGCACATCGCCTGGCTCCAGATCGGCAAGGAGCGTACGAAGAAGATCATCGAGTGCGAGCTGCACCGCGTCGAACGCCTCGTCGCGACTGCAGGGTGACTTCGAAAGGGCGCGGCGGAGACGACAAGATGCGTTCGCCGAGGTGGACGACTGCCGACGCCGGGCCGGGTGTTGCCGCGCGCTGTCCACTCGCTCTCGTTCGATCGCAGTAAACAGGTTTCGCAGGACACCCCCGGCTGCGAGCGTCGACTCAGCGCGTTCGACGAAGTCTGCCGTCGGACGACGTTCGCCGCGCTCGATCAGCGCCACGTACTCACGACTGAAGAAGGTGGCGGCGCCAAGTTCGCGCTGGCTCAGGTGTCGCTGTTGACGCCACCGACGAAGCTGACTGCCGAACGTGGCCGGCTCTGACGGCGTGTCGAGCGTATGCGACCCCGCCGAATCGGGCATCACGAATCATTCTCCGTTGCAACAGGGGGACCGCTCGGGGTTCGTCGCGATAGGCGGCGTTGCACGCTCGAATTACCGCCCGTGGGCGCCATCGATGTTTGAGCCGCTGTGCTCAGCGTCGGTGAAGAGGAGGGTGGGTTCCGCGAGAATGTCGCGGCCGGTTTCGCTTTTGTAGATCTCGTCGACGCTGCCGAACCGGGCTTCGGAATAATCCAGCTCCAGCAGGTCAGCGGCGTGGCGGACCGATGCCTCGTCGGGTCCCTCGATCTCGATGAAGGTCGGCAAGTCGGGCCAGGTGTCAACGTCAAAAATGATCTCTCCTAGCCGCCACTCCTCGCGGTAGTTCTCCTGGTATCGGACCTCGCGCATACCGAGGCACCGCAGGATCTCGGCCATCGCGTGGAGGTCGGCGACCTCGGTTTCGATTTCGGTGGTGCCATCGATCGTGGTGGCGTCTGTGACTTGTTTGAGTGTCAGCGTCGAGCGGGTGCCTTCGTTGCGCAGGCGGACCCACGCGCCTGTATCGAGAGTGTCGTTTTCGAAGATCTTCCGCGTGAGGAGGGTCCGGGGAAGCGCTTGGACGGCGCCAAGTGAGATCAGCTTCGCCTTTAGGCCGGCGACGTCGATGCGGAGGAATTTGGCTTCGTACTCGTGCCTCATGATGCCCCTTCTTGGCATGCAGATTGGACTACTCCGGGGCGCGGGTCGCGAGGATCAGGCCCATGCGGTGCGTGTGGTCGTAGGGCTGACCGATATGTGCCCGCTCGGTGAATTCGTCGGTTTGCAGGGTCAGCATAATGTTCCAGAAGCTCGCGAAGTAGCGGCGCAGGTCCTCAGAAGTCGTGTAATTCTCGATCATGTGGTGCGACGGCTCGTTCGGCATCATGAATTCCGCACCGAACAAGCCGTTCGGGAGTACCAAGTGCTGCATGCGGGTGATGAAGTCGGCCAGCGGGCGGTGGTGGTTGGCACTGTAGTGCCATGAGCAGCTAGTCCAGACCGCTTCACAAATAGTTCCAAGCGGTTCGGCGTCGAGAAAGTCTTGATCGACGATTTGCACACGGTCGTGGAAAGCTTCGAGCTTGAGCCGATCTAGGAGTCCCATCGCGTAGGTGCTGACGTCACCCGGCAGGTGGACGTTGCCGCCATACAGCGCCTGTGGATCCCGTTCTATGGCGATGACCCGGTAGCCGGCGGCAACCAACGGAAGGACAAACTTGCCGTCGCTCGCGCCCACGACCGCGACGGTGGCGTTAGGAGCAGCGTGCTCCTTCAGCCGCGCCAGGAACTGCGGGAAGAACGTGAGCGTGTGTTCCCAAAGACTCTGTGTCTGCACGGCAGGGGGCTCCTTGCGTACCGGTGACGAGGATGGCGTTGACGACCTGCTCGGGCTCGAGCCCGGTGGTGTCAACCCGGTGCATCGGGAACTGGGCATACGCGGCGGTGATCCGGTCGGTGAGGCTCTCGCCGAGTTCGTCCCAGCGGGACGTCGGCTTGTTCCGTTGGGCCAGACGACGCTGGCGTTCGTCTTCCGCGCACACCAACTGGTAGGTCACCGGCTGGGGGAGGTCGAGCGGCAGCATGACGTCCAGCCGGGTCCCGAACGCTTGATGGTTAACGAGGCAGCGAGCCAGGTAGCTCTCTACGACGACGGGGATACCGGTAGACAGGTAGTGCTGTACATCCTCGATCGCGGTGAACAGCGCGGAGAGGTAGAAGCACATCCGCGCCTCAACGTTCTCCTGCGCGTCGATCTGCCGCCGCAACGGCTGATAGAACGACGGCACGGTCGGAACCAGCACGGCCTGGCGTGCAGCTGCCAGCATCGGCGCGATCGTTGACTTTCCGGTCCCCCGCAGGCCTTCAAGACACTCAAACGTGGGTGGGTCAGACACGGGCGTACACCACGTCGGGCACCGCGAGGGTCAATTCGTCGGTGGCGGAAGGTCGATGAACGATGTGGTCGGCCAGTTTGTCGTACCAGAAGGCATGCGAATCCTTCCCGACCGCCTTGCAGGACATGGTGAGCGCTCCACGCGGGTCCACCTCGATCCGGTCAATCGCCTCCGGCCGACCCGCGGGCGCACAGCTCTGAGGAGTCTCAGCGGCAGACAAGTCTTCATCGACGATGACCTCGATGGCCAGTTCAGCGGTCTGAAGCTGTTCGCGCAGACGTGCATAGGAGGCAAGATCGGTGACGAGGAGGTCGGGGTGGCTGGCGGCGTTGCCGACCGGTCGCAAGCAATGCAGTTTCAACTGCCGCGCGCCGAGGTCCTGGAGGGTGCGCGCGAGCGGCAGCACCTCGTCGAGGTTGCGGGAGGTGACTGTCATGGTCGCACCCGTGGCAACGCCGAGTTCGCGAGCGAAGGTGAGAGCGCCGAGAGCAGCTTGATAGCTGCCAACCTTGCGGATGCCGTCGTTGGTGGCACCGAGCCCCTCAAGTGAGATACGTAGCAGATCCAGGTATGGGGCGATCTCGGCGAGTCGACGCTCGATCCGGTAGCCGTTGCTGCAGATCTCGACCGTCAGGCCCAGCTCCTGCTTGGCGTACCGAACGACTCGGGTGAGGTCCTTGTAGACGAACGGCTCACCGCCGAGCACGGTGACGGATTCGGTGCCGTACTGGTCGCGCATCAGGGTGAGGAGGTTGATCGCTTCCGCTGGCGAGAACGCGTCGGCGTGCTTGAGACGCTCACCGTGGAAGCAATGTAGGCACTCGAAGTTGCATCGGTAGAGCAGTTGCAGGTACAGCATCCGGATCCTGTGGATCCCAGCGACTTCCCGAATCACCTGGGCCTCCCTCGGCGAGTTGCCTGGTTGGAGACCCGATCGTGGCCCGGCATGCGCGGACGGCATCACCGCGTACCCGGACGCCACGAGGACGTCCGGGACGTTTTCAGAAGGCTGCGGATGCCTCCAGCCGCGCAAGGAGTCCAACGGTGTCCGAAAGGTCAGGCAACACCACGGACGCGCCGGCACTCGCCAACTCCAGGGGGCTATGAATGCCGGTAGCCACCGCAATGATCCTTGAGCCTGTGACGAGAGCCGCCTCGACGTCCAGGGGCGTGTCACCGACCAGCACAAGTGGCGCGCCGTGCGGTAGGCCGCGATCACGCTGGATGCGCCTGCGAGCGACGGCAACAAGATCCGAACGCTGTACGGCGTCAGCCCCATAGGCTCCAACGGGTAGATCCAACAGCCGGTCGAGGTCAAAGGCCGATAGCTTCACCTGGGCATTGGCCGCGATATTGCCGGTCAATACCGATGACACCCAGCCGGCCTGGACCGAAGCCGCCTTCAGCGCCGCACGCACGCCCGGAAGTGTCGATCCACGCCTTGCCAACTCGTCGAGTCGATCCTGCCCAGCTCGCGCTAGAGCAACTTCGACCAGTTCCCACTCCGGCAGCGGGAGGTCATGCCGCAGGAACATGTTGCGCATGATCAGACGATCTGTACGACCTTCGGTCGAGGCTGCGGCAACCGGTGGGGCACCGGTCAATGCGGTGAACGCGGCAGCGTAGATCTCCTTGCTCACCCCCGCGTTGTCGATCAGCGTGTGGTCGATGTCCCACAGGACGATGAGCGGCATACCACCAGCGTATGCACCCTTTCACCCGTCAATGCCACCGATAGGTCCGATAACGTCCTTGCGCGCCGCCACCCGCCTCAGCTTGTATAACCTCTGTGAACGAGCGACTGCACTCGGTACTCGCCCAGCGTGGCGTCTCACCCGAGTCACTCGCCGAAGCCTGCGAAGTAGATCCGAAGACTGTCAGCCGTTGGCTCGGCGGTCGTCTGCCCCATCCAAGGCACCGCTTCCGAGCCGCTCAACACCTGCGTGTCGAGGCGACCTTTCTGTGGCCCGAGCCGCAGCTCCTGACAGAGCGGCGAACCGGCGGGTCCGCCGGCGAGTTCGTCGGCATCCATCAGAACCGGGCCAGCGTGCCGAGGGAGACTTGGCTCACGCTGCTGCAGGAAGCCCGCGCGCAGATCGACGTGCTCGTCTTCTCCGGCACCTTCTTCGCCCAGTCCAACCCGCAGGTCACCAGGATGCTCGCCGAGCGAGCGGCGGCCGGCGCCCGAGTGCGTCTGTGCTTCGGTGATCCTCATGGCCAGGCGGCTGCCATCCGGGGCAGGGAAGAGGGCATCGGTGACACTCTCGCCGCCAAGATCCGCGCCTCGCTCACCTACTACCGCCCGCTGCTGCTCGAAACCGGCTGCGAGGTACGGCTCCACGACACCACGCTCTACAACTCGCTCTTCCGATACGACGACAACCTGCTCGTCAACCCGCATGTCTTCGGCCAGCCGGCCAGCGCCAACCCGCTGATCCACCTCAAGCGAGTCGATGCCACCGGATGGTTCGACAACTACGCTCAAAGCTTCGAACTCGTCTGGGCCGGTGCGCGGCCGTGGACACCCGAGCAAGAGGAGGGGACTGCCATCCATGGGCAGGACGGAGTACTACCACGATCCCCGAGCGCCGAAGGCCAACACCCTCATCCCCGCCAGTAACCTGCTCGTGATCGACGACGACGGCGCCATCCTTCTGCAGCGTCGCCGCGACACCGGCCAGTGGGCCTTGCCCGGCGGCGCCCAAGACATCGGCGAGAGCGCAGCTCAGTGCGCGGTACGCGAGTGCCGCGAGGAAACCGGCATCGTCGCCGAGATCACCGGATTCCTCGGCGTCTACAGCAACCCGAACCACATCGTCGCCTACACCGACGGCGAGATCCGCCAGCAGTACGAGACCACCTACATCGGCCGCCCGATCGGCGGGCAACCCACGATCAACGACGAGGCCGACGGCGTCCGCTTCGTACGGCCGACGGACCTCGACCAGTACGACATCCACCCCAGCATGCGTCAGCAGATCGGTGACTACCTCGCCGGGACCTACCCCTACATCGGCTGAGCGGCCAGCGCAGCGTCCACTCGCCTCACCGCGGCGAAGATCTCTGGTGATGCTCGACGGATGAACCGCCCCACCACGCTGCCAGCGCCGTAACGGGCCAGGATTTCCGCCACCCGCGCCTCCGCAGTCGTCGGCTCCCCGTCGGGCGTCGTCGTCATGTCACACCACACCAGCGCGTCCACCAGCCGCTGATCCTCCAGCAGCGGGAACTCGGCCTCCAGCGCCCCTCGCAATCCGCGTTCCTCGGCCTCCAGCAGTGCGGACGAGTGATTCGCGACCAGCCGCACCAGCCGATCGTCTGCCCGATGGGCGTCACGCAGGAATCGGGCACCGTCGAGTGGGTGGAACCCGGTCGTGGCCAGCCGCGGCGCGTACCCGACGTCGTGCAACACTGCCGCCGAGGCGAGCAGCACACACTCGTCTTCGCGCAGCACCGCCATGAGCCTGACCGCACGCTGCGCGACGCCCAACGAATGCGCCCAACGTCGGGGCAGCGCCTCCGCGAGCTCCGTCTCGGCGACCGATCTCGCCCAATCGAGTTGGTTCCGCACACATGCCGTTGTACACCTCCCTGCGCTGGACAACCGAGTTCGCAGTGCACCTCCGCATGATCCGCAGCGCCGCCGTCAATGCCGCTTCGGGATGACCGCGTCAACAAGCGCGACCCAGTTCGCCTCGATGAACGCCTTGACGGCTGCCGGTTTCAGATCGACGGGCAGCGCGCCGTCCGTGCCAGGCACGACCTGGTCAAGGTCGTAGCCACCGCGACCGACGTCGGAGTACTCCGGTCCGCATCGCCGCTCGAGGTTGAACCACCTGCGCCAGCACCACGTCGCACATGTACAGCAGCCTGCCGACCTCCACCTTCAGCCCGGTCTCCTCCCGCGCCTCGTGTACCAGGGCCTCCTGGGCTGCGACTCTCGACCGCAACCGCATCCGCTATCGCGAGCACGGGGACGACATCGCCGACGTCACCGCGGAGCTGCTCGCCGAGGGGCACATCGTCGGCTGGTTCCAGGGAGCCGCCGAAACCGGACCCCGCGCCCTCGGGCACCGCAGTATCCTCGCCGACCCGCGCGACCCCGCCGCACGGGATCGGATCAATCGCGACGTCAAGCACCGCGAACTCTGGCGGCCCCTGGCACCCAGCATCCACGCCGACGCCCTCGCCCGCTACGTCCGCGACCCAGGCCCCGCCGAGTTCATGATCGTCGCCTATCCCGCCACCGACGAAGCCGCCGCCACCATCCCGGCCACCGTCCACGTCGACGACACCCTCCGTCCGCAAGCCGTCGACGGCCGGGCCAACCCCCGCTACGCGAGGCTCCTGACCACCTTCGGCGAACTGACCGGCATCCCGGCCGTGCTCAACACCTCGTTCAACCACGAAGCCGAACCGATCGTCTGCACCCCGGCCGACGCCCTGCGGACCTTCGCCAGCACCCCGCTGGACGCCCTCGCCATCGGCGGGTTCCTCGTCACCAAGGAGGGCGACCCACCACCCCACCCCCGACCGACCCAACCAGTTCGTCGCTAACGTTCCAACCACCGCAACACCGCCCACCGCGCTGGCTCGGCGACGCACCTAACGACCGCGAATCCGCTCCCGACCCGTTTGCGAGGCACGAACCACATGACCTCCGTCCAGCACCACATCAGCGCCGACTTGCGACAGCGGCACGGGACAGCGATCCGCATCGGCGACGACTGCGACCTCGCCGCCGACGTCGCCGTCGAGATCGACGACGGTGGCCTGCTGGTACTCGGCGACCGCGTCTCCATCCGCCGCGGCACCACCATCCAGGTCCACCGCGGCGCCACCATCACCATCGGCGACGACGTCGCGATCGGCGAGCACGTCTTCCTGTCCGCCATGATCGGCATCCGCATCGGCGCCGGCGTCGGCATCTCGAACATGGTCGACCTGCACGACCACAGCCACCGCGACCGCAGCACCACCAACGTCCCCGACGGGGACCTCAAGCCCTGGGCGAGCGGGTTCGCCGGCGCCCCGATCATCATCGAGTCCGGGGCGGTGCTGTCCAACAAGGTCACTATCACCGCCGGCGTGCGGATCGGACAGAACGTCATCGTCGGGGCGAACGCCGTGGTCACCCGGTCCGTCCCGCCGAACACCGTCGTCGCCGGCGCGCCTGCTACGGCCGTCCGCACCTTTGACGGCCCCATCCGTGCAATGGTCGAACGACACACGGTCCGGTTCGGCTGGTTCGGCACCAGCGTCATGGAACACCTCGAAGGCCACAGCCCTCAGCTGGTCAACCAGGCCAACCTGCCGCCGGTCGGCTCCACCGTCCCGGTCGTCGCGTGGCGCAACCGCGGCTATGTCCAACGTCTGCAGCTCGCGTTGCAAGTCGACTGGCCGCACCTCGACATCGTCTTCGCCAACCACGGTGAAGGCGGCGCCACCTCCCGAAACATCCTCCGCACCGTCGAGGCCCACATCGAACCCGGCGCCATACCGCTCGATCTCGCCGTCTTCGGCTGCGGCATCAACGACGTCTGGCGACGCTTCCAAGGCCGCCACGCCGAAGCGGTCGACCCTGACGAGTACGCCGCCAACTACCGCCACATCCTCGCCCGGCTCATCGGCACCGCCCGGCAAGTGCTGTGCATCGGAGAGACACCGTTCGGCTGGGATTCTGACCACGACATCGCCGCCATGAACCTCGAACTCGCCCGCTACAACACCATCGCCGCCGAGGCGGCCACGGCCGCCGGCGTCCCGTTCCTTGACATCTGGCCGACGTTCGTCACCACCGCCCGCCAGCTCGCCACCGCCGAACCCGGACTATCGCTGTGGAGCGACGGCGTCCACCTCTCCGAACTCGGCGACACCCTCCTACTCGGCCTCGTCACCGACCACCTCCGCGAGCAGGACACCATGCGCACGCTGAGCCGCTACCACATCTTCGAACGCGACCAAGCGCAGGCCACGTACCGGCACTTGTTCCGCACCGGCACCTCGGGCGACTGACCAGCACGCAATACCCCCGACAGCAGCGTTCCTGCCCCGATATGCGACAGGAGGCCCTGTGAACGGTCCACTGGTCATCGTCGGCGACACCATCCTCGACCGCGACATCGACGGCACCGCCCACCGGGTCAGCCCGGACGCCCCCGCCCTCGTCCTCGACGAGCAACACACCGCAGAACGACCCGGCGGGGCAGGGCTCGCCGCGCTGCTCGCCGCCCGCGACGGCGTCGACGTCATCCTCGTCACCGCGATCACCGACGATCCCGCCGGCGCCCGGCTCACGAAGCTGCTCACCACCGAAGGCATCCAGCTGTGCGTGATCCCAGCCAGCGGCCACACCCCTGAGAAGATCCGGCTCCGCGCCGACGACCAGGTGCTGCTCCGGCTCGACCGGGGCAGCACAGCACGCACCCTCGGCCCGCTTCCCGCGGCCGCGCAACGCGCGCTCCAGGCAGCCGCCGGAGTGCTCGTCAGCGACTACGGCGGCGGCATCGCCCAGGAACCAGCCGTCCGCGCCGCGATCAGCACGACCCGCGCCGGGATCGTCTGGGACCCACACCCACGCGGTCCAGCACCCGTCCCCGGTACCCGCCTGGCGACCCCGAACCAGCATGAGGCCCGCCATCACACCGGCAATACCACATCCGTATCCGGGCTCGCCGCGGTGATCCAGGACGGCGACGCCCTGCGCCGCCGATGGAACGTTCAAGCCGTCGCGGTGACCATAGGCGCGGCAGGAGCGGTCCTCTGCCAGGGCGACCCCGTCCCGCTCATCGTCCCGACCGAACCGGCACGCGTCCGGGACACCCGCGGTGCCGGCGACCGATTCGCGGCCACCGCCGCCATCGCCCTCAGCCGTGGTGCCCTCATCACCGAAGCCGTCGAACACGCCGTCAGCGACGCCACCCGCTACGTCGCTGACGAACGCTGCCGACCTCAGATCGGCAACGCCGAGACCACCACGTACGTCGCACCCAACACCGACCTGGCCAACGCACAGCAGCTCGCCGACGGCGTGCGTGCCCGCGGTGGAACCGTCGCGGCCACCGGCGGATGCTTCGACCTGCTCCACACCGGACACATCGCCACACTCAACGCCGCCCGGCGCCTCGGCGACTGCCTCATCGTCTGCCTCAACTCCGACACCAGCGTCGCCAACCTTAAAGGCCCCGGCCGGCCAGTCATCAGCCAACATGACCGCGCAGCAATGCTCCTCGCCCTGCGCTGCGTCGACGCCGTCGTCATCTTCAACGAGCGCACACCCATACCCACCCTCAACCAGCTCCGACCAGACATCTGGGTCAAAGGCGGCGACTACACCGCCACCGGCATGTCTGAAGCCCAGCACCTGCAACGCTGGGGTGAACAAGCCGTGACCGTCCCCTACCTCTCCGGCCGGTCAACTACCACGATCCTGACCAGGGCCCACCGAACGAATCCTGCGGGCGCCGAACCAGAGGCCGACGGCCACGGACGACCCTCAGCACTTTGACCCTCCAGGTAACAGCTCAACGTGCGATCCCACGGGGACAAGCTGGAGGCCGGTGTCGATCCTGGCGACATGTCCCGACACTGGCCGGCCCGTGCAACGTGTGGAACAGTGCGCCACATGCATTCGATGTCCGTCACGTACCAGCGCAGGTACGGCGGTGTCTGGGCTGTGCTCCTATCCACCGGGGAGCAGTTGACCGTCGAGGCCGGCGGTGACGAGGCCGGGCTGGCCGAGGCACGTGCAGCGGCTCGGCGGCATGCCGATCGCAGCGGAGCGGGTCGACACCAGCACCGGCGGCATCGAATGGCACGGGCTGCGGTTCGAGCCGCTCCCCACCACATTTGGCATAACGGACCCATCGCCAGCCCAGCTCGACCAGCTCACCGCATGCTGGCAGCACTACCGGACGAACCTCCCACCAGACATGCGCATCGAGCTGTACGGCAACCGGGCCCGCATCGAGCCGGGCGCGTTCGGCGCCCGCGCGGAGCTGATCAACACACTTGGCGGGTTTCTGGCGAGCGCTGTGCCCGACGAGCACTCGTGCTGGGGCCACAGATTCGGGGCCTGGATCACGCCCGGGAGCAGTTCAGTCTCGGTATCGCATCTGCCTTTGCGAGCAGGTCGTTGACGGCGGTGAGCGGGAGGGACGGTGGCCGGTTCCCATGCCCGGCAACCGGCCATTCCTCAGGCACCCCGGGCGCGTCTCCGGCGGATCGAGCCTGTCGGCTGCGGCTATGCGATCGGGTTGCACGCCGCGATCACCGCTCGGGCGTCCTGGCCGTATACCGCGGATTCCTGCAGCCGCTCGAATCTTTGTTCGAAGGCCGCGATTTCGCTGCGCTGGGTGATGGTCAGTTCGGCGGAAGGTGTCTCGACCCGGACGGTGCCCTGATCGAAGATCCAGAACCCGGCGGACGGCCATATCCTGCGTTCGCCCATCGCGGGCACGATGCCCAGGCTGACGCGCGGTAGCGACGCCAGCGCCAGCAGCCGGTCGAGTTGGCCGCGCATCGTGTCGGCGCTGCCGACACGGGTGCGAAGCGCCTGCTCCTCCAGGACGACAAGAAACCGCCGATCGCCTGCATACAGGTTCTGCTGGCGGTGTAGGCGGGCCGCCACTGCGGCGTCGAGATCGTTGGGTATCCGGTTGAGCTCGATGGCGGTGGCGATCACGGTGGCGGCGTATTCGGCGGTCTGGAACAGGCCAGGGACGATGCCGGACTCGTAGATGCGAAAGAGTGTGGTGCGCTCGTGCAACGCGTTGCGCGCCTCCTGACTGTGGCGCATGCCCGTGCTCAGGGAACGGCGCCACTCCACATACATCAGGTCGATCGCCCGTACCGTGGCGATCAGGTCGGATGTCTGGCTGTCGGCGCCGCATGCCTGGCACCACAGGCGCAGGTCGTCTTCACTCGGCGTCTGTATGCCGTGCTCCAACTTGCTGATCTTGCTGAAATGCCAGCCACAGCGAGCAGCAAGCGCTCGCCCCGACAGGTTCGCATCCTTGCGGATCTCCCGGAGGCGAGCGCCGAGCGCCTGCCTGGCGTGCTGTGACGGGCCGGCCAGTGCAGTCAATGCGGTGTGTACTCGTGGTGCGGTACGGCAGCCGACCACACCGACTCGAACGCCGACCGGCACAGCTGTATGGTCGCGGCGTCGGTGACCAGCTGCCGCTCCGCGATGTCGCCCTCGCCGGTGAAGACCGAGAACACCACCATCGTGTCGTCGAAGAGCCAGAAGTCGTTGCCCGGCAAGGCGATGGCCGACGCTAGCCTCCGGGGCAGCCATCGGATCTCCTCGCCGGCGTCGATGTTCGTGCCGGTACCGGCCCACTCGAAGCGGATGTAGTCGCTGACCGGCTCGGAGATGATCCGCGCGCGACGTACGCGCCTGCCGGTCGCCGTCACGCTGCGGACGAGGTCCAGCCAGTACCGCCTGTCAGGTCCCGGTGATGCGTCGTCCTTGCGCTGCCCGGTCGCCAGGAATGCCGCGAAGCGTTCGGCCTCACTGTGGATGGCGTAACTGTCGCGCATCTCCAGATGCACCGCCTCGTGGGTGCAGTTGGCCAGCAGGGCGTCGCGTGCCTCGGCGGTGGTCAGTTGCACGCCGGTCCTTCAAGTAGGGCGACGATGGCGGCCTTGGGCACCTCGACGGCGTCTTCGTGCCCAGGGATGGCCATCCGGTTGCGAGCGGCATCGTCGGACAGACGAGGCCCCTGAATGATGTAGTTGCCGTTCTCCCTGACGCGCACGATGGGCGGCCTGCGGTCCGTCACCGCGCCGGACACCCCGTCCTCCGACAGGAACTCCAGGAGGCGGGCGTACACCTCCACCACGATCTCACCGCCAGGGATGTCGAGCCTGGCCAGGACTTCCTCGTCGGTCACCGTGTACCCCTGCACGACATAGCTGTCGCGGTCGGTGGCGTACAGGGTAGGGCTTTCGCCGTTCTCGGACGCCTTCCCCAGGAACGTCAGTCGCACCACATGCTCCAATCTTCGGATGTGTCAGCGGTTGCTGCACTGCTGCCAACTGTTGGGGGACTGCGCGAACAGGTCAAGCATTGTTGCGCGAAGTTGCTCGGGATCCTCGGCACGGTCCAGCCGGCGCCAATCCGGCGCAACAACGTTCACATCGATCGGCCGCATCCAATACCGTCCGGATCGATGAACGTCAGCGATAGATCGCGTGTTGGGAGGCCATCGTGGTGACGATCCTGCACCCAGACTGGTGTGTGGGCGAGGTCGGGGGTTGTACCGGCCCGTCGCATAGATCCGTCGAGGTCGTTGTGCCTGGTGATGAGATCTCCGGTGTCGAGGTCGCCGTGTCGCTGTGGCAGAGCAATGGCGGTCGGGGATTCGTGCAGCTGATGATGACGCCGTTGTCTTACGACGCGACAGACCGGGAGCTGGCCCTGATGCTGGCCGACGCGGTTGCGCCAGGGCGCGCTGGAGGCGGGGTCGGGGCAGGCGATGGCGTCTTGCCGGTGTTCTACCAGCACTCCGATGATCCGGAGTTGATCATTGAGCCGCATGGGCATGACCTGACCCTCGGCCAGGCCGAGGTGCTCCACCAGGCGCTGGGCCGACTGCTCGGGCAGGCACGGACCGCCCGCCCCGCTACGGCGGGGACAGCCCGACCGTCGAGCCGGCATGCGGCCGGCGCCGAGATCGTGGTGGAGCGGGTCGACACCAGCACCGGCGGCATCGAATGGCACGGGCTGCGGTTCGAGCCGCTCCCCACCACGTTCGGCACAGCGGACCCGTCACCGGCACAGCTCGACCGGCTCACCGCGTGCTGGCAGCACTACCGGACGAACCTGCCACCGGACATGAAGGTCGAGTTGTACGGCAACCGGATCCGCATCGAACCGGGCGCGTTCGGCAACCGCGCGGAGCTGATCAACAAACTCGGCGGGTTCCTGGCCGACACCGTGCCCGACGACCACGAACTCGCGCTCGGGCCACAGGTCCGGGGCCACGATCACGCACGGGAGCAGCTCCGCCGAACCTGCGCCCTGCCGGTACCGGACGGGTTCATCCGGATCGTGCAGGAACTGAACGGCTTCGAGGAGGACGGCTCGATCGGCGCCATCTACCTCGTCCTCAAGGACCGCTGGGACATCGACCGACCGTTCTAAACCAGCCGGCCACCGCGGCGAACGACCTTCCCCGCAGGCTGAGGCCGATGGCCGCCAGACCGCTGGCAGATCATCCGCCACACCGACGCGGCCACCCGGCAACGCCGCGTCCCCGACGAACTGCTCGCCAACGCCACCACCGACGAGGACGTCGCCGCGCTACCGACACTCAACTGCTGGGCGGTGACCGTCTGCGTGGCCGGGTCGTTGGTCGCGGCGATCGGCGTCTGCGTCCGGCAGGCCGGCAGCGAGGGGGTGGCAGCCACCTTCCCGTTCTCCCATGGATTCGAGGTGAGCGCATTGGAAGAGACCGACGAGCCGGTCGAACTGGTGGCCGGGTCGCCGCGCTGGACATCGGCCAGGCCACAGGGCTCTGTTGCATTGAGCGTTGGCATGATTGCGGCATGCTTGACCAGTGAAGCTGACGGCCCGTCCTCATCCCTGGCTGCCACCGAAGTCGGCGTTTGCCGGGTTCCGGTTTCCGCCTGAGGTGATCATGGTCGGGGTGCGCTGGTACCGTACCTGCGCTACAACCTGTCCTACCGCGACGTGGGAGAACTGCTGGTCGAACGCGGCGTCGAGATCGGCCACGTCACCGTGTTCCGGTGGGTGCAGCGGTTCACCCCGCTGCTGGCCGACGCTGCCCGGTTCTGCCGCCATTCACCAGGCGACAGGTGGCACGTTGACGAGACGTACGTCAAGGTCAACGAAGTTTGGCGGTACGTCTACCGGGCGGTCGACCAGTACGGGCAGGTCATCGACGTGCTGCTCTAATTCATCGCGTCGCGGTCGCGGCGAGCACGGAAAGTTCGTTGGCGCTCGCCGCGTGGGTCCGGCTCGGATGCGGAACCCACGCGGCGGCTCGTCAGCCTTTCGTCAGGCGCTGGTCGCGGCTGCCTCCTCGGGGGTCAGGCGTAGCGGGCCGGCTGCCGCAGCCGTAGCCGTGAACATCGCCGCTTTCGTCGCCGCCGGCGCCTTGGGCGTCGGATCGGCCGGGCGCCGCGTGTGCCAGTCGGTCACGGCCTGGTACGCCGCGGCCACCTCCAGCAGGCGGTCCTCCTCGTACGGGCCGGCGCCGAGGATGGTGCCGACCGGTACCGCCGGATTCGCACCGACCGCGGTAAACCCGATCGGCAGCCCGAGCTCCGGCAGACCGAGGATGTCGAAGGGCACCGGGCCGGTCTGCAGCAGCACGTCGCACGAGGTGAGCACGCCGTCGAGCACCTCTCGCAGCAGGTGGTGCTTGGCCCGCTGGCCCGTGATCCACTCGTCGCCGGACAGGAAGAGGCCCTGCAGCCAGCTCAGCAGGGAGACGCCGAACAGCTTCGGATCCTGCTTCAGGTACGGCAGGAACGGCTCCGTGCGCTCGCTGAGCCTGATGTTGTTGAAGGTGCCGGTCAGCAGGCTCCAGTCGGCCGGGTAGGTCACGTCGACCACCCGCGCGCCGGGGATCGTCGCGAGCGTGTCAAGGAATGCGCGGCGCAGCGCCAGCACGCCCGCGCTGCCGCTGGTGAGGTAGTCGGGGGGTACGCCGATCTTCGTCGGGCGGCGTAGTTCGACGCGGCCCTTGCGGCGCACGGGCAGCGCCGACGTGATCAGGTCCGGCACGCCGGGCAGGCCGAGCGTGCGCGGATCGTTCGGGTCCGACCCGGCGAGCACGGTGAGCATGATGGCGGCGTCGAGCGCGTCGCGGGCGAGGGGGCCGCTGTGGTCGCGGGTGTACGACAGCGGGATGACGCCGTGGATGGACGTGCGGCCCATCGTCGGCTTGAGGCCGGTGAGGTTCTGCTGGTTCGATGGGTTCACGATGCTGCCGCCGGTCTGCGTGCCGATCGAGGAACATGCCAGGCGCCCGGCCACCGCGGTCGCCGGGCCGGTGGAGGAACCACCCGGGTCGACCGACTGGTCCTGCGGCGTCCAGGCGTTGACGCTCGTTACCGTACCGTTGGGAGTGGTGGCCCGCGTCGTGGCGAGGGGCCCCATCTGGCCCTTGCCGACGACGATGCCGCCGGCCGCCTTGAGCCGCGCGACCGCCGTGGCGTCGTACCGTGGGACGAAGTCGCGGAAGATGAACGAGTTGGCGGTGGTGAGCACCCCGGCCGTGAAGTAGTTGTCCTTGATGCACAGCGGAATGCCGCTGAGCGGGCCGGTCCGGCGCCGGTCGGCGGCCTTCGCCTCGGCCCGTGCGGCGTCCGGCGTCGTGGCGTTGAATGCCTGGTACGTGGTGTCGAACCGGGCTATCCGGTCCAGGTGAGCCTCCACGAGGTCGACGGCGCTCAGCGAGCGGCGCCGCAGCAACGTGGCGGCCTCGGCGACGGTCGCCTCGGTCGGGTCGTTGCGCGCCTCGGGCCGCACGGCGACGTCGGGCAGCTCGACCGGCCGTTGCCCGCTCCCGGTCAGCGCGGGTGCCGCGCTCGAAGCCGCGGCCGGCAGTGCGGTCACAGCGGCGGTACCTGCGGCGACGGCCGCCGACCGGGCGAGAAACGACCGCCGGTTCATCTCGCGGTTCATCGTCCGGCCACCTTCCCCGTCACTCGCCCGGTCCAGGCTTCGGTGATCGACGGATACTCCAGCGGCGGGTCGAGTTGTTGGCCCTGGGCGGCGTCACCGTCACCGGGCCGCCACGAGTTGATGACCGCCGGGTTGTTCAGCAGGAACGACCGTAGTGAGTCGAGGACCTGGGCCTGGGTCGGCGCGCCCGTGACAGGGTCGGACACGGTCGGCAACAGGTTGATGTCGACGCCCGAGATGGCGAGCCGGGCAACGATAAACGCGTTGAGCTGGTCAGTGGACAGCGATAGTGGACCAACGGCCATGTGCAGCCTCCGTAATGCGATGTACTCGGCGGCACGGGGCCGCCCGATGAAGATCGCAACCGGCGGGGGTTTCTTCGCCGCGACACGGCCGTAACGATCATGTTTCTCGGTTCCAGCAGCGCGGCCGGAGTGACGAAGAACGCCAACCATTGACGTCGGGGCAGCGGCCATGACAACGACGCGGGCCGGGTCCGTTGCGTTGAGCGTTCCCTGGTCAGGCAGGCTTGAGCGGTGAAGCTCTCGAACCGTCGGCGTCCGGCTCTGCCACCGCGTTCGGCGTTTGCCGGGTGGTGGAGCGGGTCGACACCAGCACCGGCGGCATCGAATGGCACGGGCTGCGGTTCGAGCCGCTTCCCACCACGTTCGGGATAGCGGACCCGTCACCGGCACAGCTCGACCAGCTCACCGCGTGCTGGCAGCACTACCGGACGAACCTCCCACCAGACATGCGCATCGAGCTGTACGGCAACCGGATCCGCATCGAACCGGGCGCGTTCGGCAACCGCGCGGAGCTGATCAACAAACTCGGCGGGTTCCTGGCCGACACCATGCCCGACGACCACGAACTCGCGCTCGGGCCACAGGTCCGGGGCCACGATCACGCACGGGAGCAGCTCCGCCGAACCTGCGCCCTGCCGGTACCAGACGGATTCATCCGGATCGTGCAGGAACTGAACGGCTTCGAGGAGGACGGCTCGATCGGCGCCATCTACCTCGTCCTCAAGGACCGCTGGGTCCTCGACCGACCGTTCTAACAGTGGTGTCGGCGGCCTATCGCCTTCAAAGCGATCGCCCAAGCCATCGCCGCGGCACTCGGTGGCGGGAAGAAGGGTGGTGGCGGCAATGACGGCGGCGGAAGCGAGGGATGGGGCGGGGTCGGCTCCGTCAACAACCCGAGCGACGGACCCAGCGGCAGTGCCGAAGGATCCCGCCAGCTCGTTTGGTGCATGGACTACGGCCTCGGTCCATGTCTCATCGCCGCGTAGGCCGCCCGTGACGCCAAGATTGCCACCGCCAAGCGGGTCAAGGAACCAAGCTCCCGAAGGGTGTATTTAATGCATTCCGCCGCTGTACGGCTCGCGGGACTCGAACATCGTCTCCACAACAACCCCGTCGTAGCAGCCATCGGAGACGACGAGACCAGCTGGTTTGACAGTTTCCTCGGTTCTTGGGGGATCTACACTATCGACACCGATCAGGAGCACCGCATCAATGATCGGCTATGGGGATCGGCCACAGACCAGATCTGCGACAGGATTGGCAGGCTTGATACATCAAGTGCATTCGGCTAACGATAAAGCACAGGGTGTCGGGCCGTTTCGGCTCGGCACCCTGTGCCGCCGCCTCAGCATCGGCCTAGCAGCCCTGATCATGGCCAGCGGCTGCGGGCTGACCAGCCTCGCCGCCGTAGACAGAACCGACACCGACCCGGTATGGCTCACGGACGGCTGGGTGTACTTCCTGCACCAGGACAGTTCGGATGCACCCTGGCAGATCTGGCGCAGGCGCCCCGACGGATCCGCCGCCGGCCTTTTCGCCGCAGTGAAGCCCGACCCCTGTCCGGCGTCTGCCTCGGTATTCCTCTTCGAGGGTTCGAGCGGCCGTCTCGGTGCGGGATACAGCTGCGACTTCACTCGGCTCGACACGACCCTTGTGGAGTACTCAGCCGACGGCCGCGAGACCACCACTCTGGCGATCCAGCCCACGGCACGGGCTGCCTCGTGGCGGGGTGGCCCGTCGGCCGCCTACCTCGAAGTCCTCAACTCCTCGTGCTGGGGGATCGTCCCCATGCGCAACGGAACCCCCTCGGTCTTCCCCGCACCGGTCACCCTCGCGGGGTTGAGCTGGCCGCTCGATCCCGCCAGCTCCGCCAACAGGTGCGACTCCCGTGGCATCAGCCGCGCACCGGCGGTGACCCGGGACGGCAAGACGGTGTATTTCCTCATCAGTGCCGCCGGGGGAGCGAAGGTCGGCCAAGACGTCGGGTCAATCCCGTGGCGGCTGGCCAGCTGGGTGACCGGAGAACCGCAGCCGTCCATCGGGACCGATGTACTCGTCGGGGCCAGCTCACTGGTGCTCTCCCCGGACGACAAAACGGCCGCCGTTGCCGTCGATGGACCCGGCGGCCCCCACCTGCTCACCATTGCGCTGGCCACAGGCCAGACAAAGCAGGTCGGGGCGAGAATCAACGCCACAGGGCTGAGCTTCTCTCCGGACGGCAAGCAACTGATCGCGTCGACCGTCGAGGGTGACCTGACAACCGTCTCGCCCGACTAAGCCCGTCTAGCGGCACTCCTACGACTTCGGTGGGACCTCTACGGGCAGCACGCTGTCAAGGTCCGCCCGGAAGACGTACGGCGTTGCGGCCGCCACAGCCTGCTCCCGACTGAACTCGCTGATCTCACAGCTGGCGCTCAGCGCGTGCGTGACCACCAGTAACACCCAATCGTGCTCGTTCGTGGCGGCACGTATCTCGTTGGCGGTGAGCAACACCGTGGGCCGACTCCCGCTGACGCCCTTGACCTCGATCTTGGCGGTCCTGCCGTCGGGATGCGTACAGGAGAGATCCCAACCGAGTTTCTCCCCGCTGACGTCCTCGACGCTCCAGCCCTCGTCTTCATACGTCCGAACGGCTGCGTCCATTGCGGCGTCTTCAACTGCCTGGTTCTGCAACGGATCGCCGAAGCCGGCGCCCCGATCTGTCACGGTGATCTCGGCGAACGACCCCGGCGGCTCCGGCCATGCCCCGAGCAACCTCTCGAGCCTGGCCAGCTGGTCCACCGAAACCCACGACGGGTTACTGCCGCTCGGCATTCGTTGGACCTCAAGGTCGTCGATGCCCGCCGCGCGCAGGTCGGCATCGGTCATCGGTGCGTCGAGCCGGAGCGGGATGTACACCGGCACGCAGTACCTGACCGCCCGTCGGGCGTCCTCGTCGAGCCAGTAGCTGAACTCGTCCTCTTCCTCGGCAAAGCCCGCCACGCCGCCGGCCTCGCCCGTGACATAGCCCGCACCCCAGATCCCCCTCGGGAACCTCGACTGCGTCCCAGACAGCCAGAACAGAACCCGGTCGCCGGGCTGCATCATGTCGCTGCGGTAGTTCCGATGCAGCGACCACGTGTCGAGGACGAGATCGTTGCCATCGTCGACGAATCCGGGAAAGTCCCACACCAGCGGGTCACACTTGATCAGCCACGAACCGAGATTGTCAGCTCTGATCGCTCTCGCCATCGCCGCCCCCTGTCCTCCTCACTACGTGATGATCTCGCCTGGAATGCGCAAGGTGACGCTGAAGGCGGCATCGCCCGCGCACCTCGACGTTTCGCGCTCTGAGCCGTCGGGTGTCAACGGGAGGACTGGTGGGGTTGGCCGCTCATCCAGGCCAGCACATCAAAGACGCGCAGTGCTGAGATCGACGGAGGCAGGCCGGCGGCGGCGCGCAGCCGTAGCAGCCGGTGGTGCAGTGCCGAACCGTCCGCCCTCAGTGCCTGGTGCAGTGCCGGCCAGAATACGGCCGGAGCTCCGACGACCTCCCGCACGACGCTGTCGTAGATCGGGATCAGCCGAGGCCGTTTACGGGCCAGCAACTTCCCGGCGGTGACCCAGTCGACGCCGTCGATCGTGCAGAGCCGATCGTGCAGCCGCCACGCAGGCCACTGCGATCCGCCAGCGAGCTCACTATCCGGCAGGTCGGCCAAGTCGTGGTCCGGGCCGATGTGCTTGAGCAGGTCGTTGAACTCCTCGGCCCGGTCACACAGCAACGCGCCTACGGTCTCAGCGGTGACCTTGATGCTGAGGAAACGCAACGCAACGAGATCGTCCGCGGTGAACCGGTCGGTGTCCCGCGCCCGGGTACCGGTGGAGTCCCAGTCGTCGAACCGCGCGCCGGTGTAGGCAACACCAAGCGGACGACCACCGTCCCGGCGGTAGTAGGCCCGCAACAGCGCCACCGCTCGTTCGTCATCGTTAGGTTGCAGCGCCTCCGGCAGTTGCCATGTCACGGCGGCCACGGTATGCGGCGTGCTCGCGGATCGGGAGCACCAACCAGTCCGACAAGAACGGCAAACGGCCAGCCGTTGCCTGACACCCCCGACCTCGGACCAGGAACCGTGCGGCTCACCGACGACACGCGCCTCGTGGCAAAGCAACGAATCTGCGCAACTCGCCGCGCCCGGCTACCCACCGACGCCGCAGCTGGACACCGTGAGAGCCATTCCGATGCACCCGTCGCTCCGCCGCTACGGCGTCTCCGCCCAGACGACGACGTCACTGCTGACCGGGCTGACCGGACCACCCGGACGGGTGCCGGCGAGGTCGACGGTGTAGGCGCCCGGGGGCAGCCCCTCCACGGTGACGTTGCCGGCGCCCGCCGGGTCCAGTTTGGGCAGCCGTGCGTCGGCGAGCTGGCCCTACCGTGCCGCTTCGTGACCACCTGCAGGTACTTGTTAGCCTCGGCTCTTCAGTAAGCCCGGCCGCGGTTCATGATCAGAAATGAGGAGGTGCCTCCCCCATCTGGGATGATCTGGCTTGCCAGCTGGACCACCGAGCCGAGCCCCTGGATCCCGCCCGACGCGGAGCGCGACATCTGGAACCGCACCGCCGGGTAGCCCGCGTCAGCGCGACTCGACGACCAGGTCCAGCAGGTCTCACAGATATGGGACGGCGCCGCATCGACATGAGCTGCAGGCGGACCAGATCGCCGAGGGAATTGAATGCGGGCGCGAGCACGGTCGCGGTCTCGGCCGACCGCCGCCACTGGGCGATCGGCGGGCAGCACGGAGCCGAGCTCCTTGGAGACGATGCCCAGCATGTTGAGCACGGCCGACTCGTCGTGGTTCGACAGCTCGAGCGCGCGCCGAAGCACCGGCGTCGCCTCGGCCACCGTCCGGCTCAGCGGCGACAGTCGGCGACGTCGACCAAGGCCCAGTCAGCCGCCGGTCGCGGTCCGGGCCGGACGGCCTCGCGTCGAGGTCGGCAACGGCCTGGCGCAGGCGGACGTAGCTCACCTCCGGATCGTCGCGGTCGCGCCCGATCCGGGCGATGGTGAGCGCCACCTCGGCGGTGAGCGCTGGCGGGCACGGCAGCGCCCGGTACGCCTGCCTCGCCGCCTCGTCGAGGCCGCCCCGGCCGTACCAGAACCGGGCGAGCCGAAGCCGCCGGCCCACTCACGACCCCAGACGGCCCACCGGGTAGCGCTCGTCACAAATGAAGATCAAGAAACTTGTGTAATCCCCCTGGGGCACGGTCCTCTTCAATCTCTCCAGCTTCGACACCTGGATTATCGCCAACGTCTCTCTACCGCCACGGCCAGGAGTATCTTCCCAAAACGCCTGCACCGGTCAATCGTCGCCTTGCCGGAGCCCTGCGGCCGATAGGGCCGCATGAATGCCTTGCCGCACTTCGCTGTGGAAATCCTCGGCCAGGAGGTCGCCGGCGAAATCGCAGCCGGCGAAGTGCCCGATGGCCTGACCGACCTTGAAGCCGGCCAGGGCGAGCGATCCGTCCCGGGCGGCCTGCCACAGCACGTCCAGCGCCCGTGGCTCACGCCAGTTCACGATGTCGGCCACGGCCTCGGCGCGGATCTCCAGATCCTCCGACTGGTCCAGCACCGCCGTGGCGAGGCGGTCGGCCCGCCAGTCCCATTCGAGGCCGCCCTCCGGGCCGAGGTCGGCAAGGAACTCCGCCGGCGGGCGGTATTCATGCTCGCCCACGTAGTGCAGGATCATCATCGGAGCGGAGTAGATCGCTCCCCCTCGGCAGTAGTAGCGATACTCGCCGTTGCCCTGGAAGCGCGCCGGCGCCGGACAGAACTCGCATTCGTGCCATCCGAGCGAGATGCTGACCAGGTTCCACGACGCGGCCCGCAGCCGCGCCCGGCCCGGATCGTCGAGCCGACGGGAACCGCCGCCCTGGATACCGAGCTGCGGGCCGAGCCAGCCGACGCAACGCATCGGCATCGGCAGCTCGCGATAGACGTACGGCGACAGATCCGGGTACTCCACATTGCCTCCACCACTCTGCACCCGGGCCGGGGGGGGCGCCCCGGCCGCCCGCGGGGGGGGACAGCCCCGGGGGGGCGCCCGCGCGGCGGGGCAGCGGGGGGTACGCGGGCGCCACCGCGGGCGCACCC
>NZ_JBFAZX010000040.1:0-48845 GCF_040689395.1 Dactylosporangium sp. NPDC051484
AGATCCTCGCCAAGGTCCGCTGGGTCCAGACCAGCATCAAGCAACTCGTCGACAACAACTCGAAGTAACGACAGCAGGATCACGAGACACTAGGCTCTGGCGGATCTCAGGTAGGAGTACAGCGGCGCCCGGGCCATCACGGGGGTGGGCCGCAAGCGGGACCACGGCCGACAGCCCGCACCGCTTCATGTACAGCCCCCTACGGGGAAGATCCAAGCATTGGGTACCCGGAGGCGGCGAAAATCGGGCGGCATGGCCCGGCCAGCACACAACATGGCGACATGACGCCGCGGTAGTGGGCGCAGATACGTCGGGTCGAGGGGTGTCCCCGGTGGTGCGCCGGAGGTCAGGCGGCGCGTCGCGGCCGGGGGCGAGGACTGGAGGGGGGTCACAGCTACGCATGCCCCGCCATCTCCTCCAGGCATTCCGGCAAGGGCCACTGTGCATGTGCCAATATTTGCATCTTTGCGCAAATAATAGTTAGGTCGCAGTGCTGCGGGCCGATGTTGGCGCATACCCACTACCGCACTTCACAGATGCCCACCAAGGCGCAGGTCCCGTTCGCAGCCGAGACTTGCGGCCGCCCAGCAGCCCCGGTCCGTATCAAGATCTTGTGGACGCTGCGGCAAGGTGAATCGTCGGTGACCCGTCTGGCCGGCGCCACACCGACCGCGGCCGACCAGTACGTGGCCACGCCCCGACCGCATTGCGTACGGCCCGCGCAAAATGCTCGCCCGCATCGACGCCATCCAGACCGACATCGACGACGTGGACGCCCAGATCGAGGTCCACCTCGCCCCTTTTGCCCACACGGCGGCGAGGCTTGAGCAGATCCCCGGCATCGGCCGCGTCGCTGCCAGCGCCGGTCGGACAGAGACGTTCCTCGGCGAACGGTTCCGGCGCATTCGCCGACGGCGCGGCCCGCAACGGGCCATCGTCGTGGTCGGCCGCTCCGCGCTCGTCATCATCTGGCACCTGCTGTCCAACCCCGAAGCCAGCTATCAGGACCTCGGCGTCACGTTCTACGACACTCGCATCAACCCCGAACGCCGAGCCCGGCACCACATCCGCCAACTCCAGGCGCTCGGCTTCGACGTCACCGCCACCCTGCCCAACGCCGCGTAACCGACACGATCCGTCAGCGAACTGACCCGTCCCGCTCCGCTGCGCTACGCGGGACCGCTGCTGCGCGCCCGGGTTGCTGTGGTTTTCGTACTAGACATCCACGAACGTAGCGTGAAGGAGCCCACCTGCCATCCCAGGACGGACCGAAAGCCCAGGTCAAGTGTCGGGTCTAGATACCCTCGCAAGAGCCGCATCCGTTGATTGTCTGCGATCTCTTAGACCGCTTGAGCCCTGATGTCTGCCCGACTGGATGTTGAGAGTTATTGTGCTGCGAGCCAGCATGATCCGGCATAGGACGACCCGGAGTAGGAGCGAGGCGTGCAACCGAGCAATCAACCGAGCAGCGACATCGGGATTCCCGGGTATGGCGACTTCCGGTTGCTCGGCCGGGGTGGCTTCGCGGCCGTCTACTCCGCCCGGCAAATCGACTACGACCGCCGCGTCGCGGTGAAGATCCTCGACATCGGGATCAACGACGACGGCCTGCGCCGCAGGGTGCAGCGCGAACGCGCGGCGACCGGGCGGCTGACCGGACATCCCAACATCATCACGATTCTCGACTCGGGCTTCCTCGCCGACGGACGGCCGTTCCTCACGATGGCGCTGTGCCCGCAAGGTTCGCTCGCCGACCGGGTGACCCGCGAGGGTCCGCTGCCAATCGCCGATGTCCTGCACGTGGGCGTGCTGATCGCGGGCGCGTTGGAGACGGCGCACCGCGTCGACGTCATCCATCGCGACATCAAGCCGGAGAACATCCTCATCACCCCGCTCGGCGAACCGGCCCTCGCCGACTTCGGGATCGCCACCGTCGCTGACCAGCGCTCGATGACCCGCAACACCCAGGCTTACACGCCGAATCACGCGCCGCCGGAGGTGCTGCGCGGAGAGCCCGCCGGGGTCGCCTCCGATGTCTACAACCTGGGCTCGACGCTGTATCAACTCCTTGCGGGGCATCCGCCGTTCGCCCTCTCGGGCTCGGCGGGGCTCGCCGTCTTCGTCGACAAGGTACTCAACTCCGAGGCTCCGCCGCCCCGCGACGACCTGCCGGAGTCGCTGCTCGGCGTACTGCGCAAGGCCATGGCCAAGGACGCCGCCGCCCGGTACACGACCGCGGCGGAGTTGGGCGAGGCGCTACGCGGGGTGCAGCAGGAGCTGCGCCTCCAGGTCGATTCCCTGCCGGTTATGGCTATCTCCGCTGAGGAGGAACGGACCGCGGCGCCGAGAGCGGACGCGACGGTGCTGCCGCCCACGCCGACAAGCGTGCCGCTGATGCCTGGATTGGCCTCGTTCCCCGAACAGCCCGGCCAGGGGCAGGCAACGCAGCTGGGACTGGAAGCGCCACGCGGAGCAGCCACACCACAGGGACCGGACGCGACGGTGCTCCCGCCGACGCCGGGCATGACGTTCGCCGGTTCTCCCGCCGGCGGCTCCGCGACGCGGATGGCCGCCCCGCCGCCGCCTCCGGTGACGCCACCGGCGCCTCCGCGATCGGACGAGCCCAAGCCGCGACGGCTCCTTGTGCCGGTGCTGATCGTCGTGCTCGTGATCGCCGGGCTGGGCGGCGGTGCCTATGCGGCCTGGACCTTCGCCAGCGGCAAGGGCAAGTCCACCCCGCCGGCAGCGGCGCCTTCGACGGGACCGAGTCCGGCGTCGTCAGATGGCCCTGCCAGCGCTTCGCCTTCGTCTGCAGCGTCCCAGTCATCATCGCCGTCGTCGACCCCGAAGCCGACTGGCCCGATGATGACCTCAATCGTGGTCAAGAACATCACGTGCCTGGTCAACTCTGAGGGCGGTCCGTGGGAGGGTCAGTTCGATGTTTCGTGGGCTGCTGTGCAAGCGGACCACGTCCAGCTATATGGCCCGACGGCCAAGGACTCGCTCGGCGGGTTCGACGGCGCGAAAGGCGACGCGACATTCGCCTTCCCCTGTACGCCCAACGGCACCTTCTTGTTGCGCGCGGTTCCGCAATCGCAGTCGACGGCTGGGCAGCTCAAGGACTACCAAGGCAAATGGCCAGACGGAACGGACGTGACCAGTTTTACCGTCTCAAACGCTCAGTGCGTAGGTGGCGAGGCGAACGTGGATCTGACCTGGAAGACTCGCAACGCGACCGCGGTCAGCGTCTTCGTCGACGGCGTCCGCAAGATCAACTTGAACGCGTCGGGCACGTACGGTCCTTTCAAGATCGACTGCACGCCAGGTGCGGCCACCGTGTTGCGTGTCGTGGCATATAACGGGCCCGCGTACGGTGGCTCACGTGACAAGACCCTGAAGTGGTGACCCATGGATGTCCTTCTCACCGTTGTGGATACGACGGCCGTCGAGCATGACTTTCGCCTGGTCGCCGACGGGCGGGCCGATGCTGCCACGCTGCTAGAGGGCGTACGCCGGACGCTCACCGGTCCCGCAGTGGGGCAACGGATGTTCCTCGATCGGACGGGCGCCGAGGTGGTCGCCGGGAAATCGATCGCGGACCTGGGCGTACGCATGGGCGATCGGCTGCTGCTGACCGGCCCCATCGCGCCACCGTGGCTCGCCGCCAGCAGCGTGAAGGCCGCGTTCGAGGTCGTGATCACCGGCGGTCCCCAGGCGGGCAGGCGCCTGCCGATGGCGGCGGGCGCGAGTGTCTACGTGGGACGTGACGCGGCTTGCCAGATCGCGCTGGACGACTCCGAGGTCAGCCGCAGGCACCTGCACATCGGCGTGGGCTCGCGTCAGGTGACCGTGACGGACCTCAAGTCCAGCAACGGCACCTTTGTGGACGGCGTACGCGTCGACGACGCGGTCACAGTTGAGCCGGGGCAGGTGATCGCCGCCGGCGCGACGACGTTGACCGTGCGGCGGCCAGATCCGTCCACACCGGAAGGAAAAGTCCGTGATGGGCGGATCGCCTTCTCGCGGCCGCCGCGTGTACAGCGACCGATCGAGAAGCAGGAGATTACTGTACCGAACGCCCCGGCGACCCCGCCAAAGCGGAAGATCCCGCTCGTAGCGGCGCTCGTGCCGGTGGTGCTCGGCGTCGGCATGACCGTCGCGATGGGCAGCCCGATCATGCTGCTCATGGCGCTGGCCGGACCGGTCATGCTCGGCGCGACCTTCTGGGAGGACAAGCGCTCGGGCAGGCGCGACTTCAAGGCCGCGACCGAGCAGTACGCCGCCGAGTACGCGACTGCGAGCGAGCGGGTAGCGAGCGTGTACGGCGACCTCAGCGCGGCGCGCTTGGCCGCCGCGCCCAACCCCGCCGACCTGACCGCCCGGGCAGTGCGGTACTCGCCGCAGTTGTGGGAGCGGCGGGCGGCCGATCCGGATTTCCTGACGGTCCGCGTCGGTACCGCCGACCTGCCCAGCTTCCTGAACCTGCGGATACCCGGGGATGCCGAACCGGACGAGCGCGCGGCAGCGCTGCTTCAGGCGTACTCCATTGACAGAGGCGCACCGGTCGACGCTGATCTGAGCGCGGTCGGGGTGTTGGGTGTCGCGGGGCCGGAGCGGGACGCGCTGCTGCGGTGGCTCGTGGTGCAGTACGCGATCCTGGCGAGTCCGCGCGAACTGGCGATCGTCGTGCTCGGCGCGAACGAGCAGTGGGCGTGGACGCGGTGGCTGCCGCACACGGAGACGCTGACCGCCGGGTTGCCCGGTGTACGCACGGTGGCCTTCGAACCGCAGGACGCCCGCGCGGTCCTCCAGCTGGTCGACGACCTGGTGCAGCAGCGGCGGATCACGCTGGAGCGGCGCGGCGACCCCGGCGCCTGGCTGCCGAACGTGCTGCTGGTCGTGGCCGATGACGCCGGGGTGCCACGCTCGGCGCTGTCGCGCGTGCTGGCCGACGGGCCGCAGCTCGGCGTATACGCCATCGCGACCGCCCCGACCGCGCAGACCCTGCCGGGCGAGTGCCGGGCGATCGTGCGTACCGGACCGGGGCACGAGACATCAGTGACGGTCGCCGTGACGGGCCGGACGATCGACGACATCGTCGTAGACGGGGTCGCGCCGCAGGTCGCCGCCGACATCGCGCGCAGGCTCTCCCCGCTTGCCGACAGCTCGGCTGCGGCCGCCGCCGGAGACCTGCCTCGACAGGTGCTCCTGCTCGACCTGTTGGGTCTGCCCGAACCGGACGCCGCCGGGATCACGCGACGGTGGCAGACTTTCGGCAACGACGGTCTCGGCGCTCCGATCGGCATCGGCCCGCGTGGGCAGTTCACCGTGGACTTCCGGCGGGACGGTCCGCACGGGCTGACGGCCGGGACCACGGGTGCGGGCAAGTCCGAGCTGCTGCAAAGCATGATCGGCTCGCTCGCGGCCACGTACCCGGCGAGCCGCCTGACCTTCATCCTCGTCGACTACAAAGGCGGTGCGGCCTTCAAAGACTGCGTCGGGCTGCCGCACACCGTGGGCTTCTTCACGGATCTCGATGCCCATCTGGCCCGGAGGGCACTCATCTCGCTCAATGCTGAGCTGCGTCGCCGCGAGGAGGTCCTGCGTGAACACGGCGCCAAGGACCTCATCGAGCTGGAACAGCGGTTCCCCGTCTCGGCGCCCGCAAACATGATCATCATCATCGACGAGTTTGCTTTCTTGAAGAAGGAATTGCCCGAATTCGTCGCGGGCGTCGTGGACATCGCCCAACGTGGACGGTCGCTCGGCGTACACCTCATGCTCGCGACGCAGCGCCCGGCCGGGGTCATCGATGACAACATCCGCGCTAATACCAACCTGCGCATCGCCTTGCGCGTAGCTGACGAGGGCGACAGTAACGACGTTCTCGACCGGCCCGACGCCGCCCGCATCCCCAAGAGCCTGCCCGGTCGCGGCTACATCCGCGTCGGACACAGCGACATCAGCCTCGTGCAGAGCGCCTACGCCAACGCGCGTACCTCTGCGGGCACCCAGGCCAGCCCGACCCTGGTCGCCATCGCGCCGCTCGGTTCCGGCCTGCGGGAACAGCCAGCCGCGCGCGGCTCTGGCGGCGGGGGCGACGACCAGCCCACGGACCTCCAGCGTCTTGTCTCAGCGGTACGCACAGCGCATCAGACGGGCGGCGTCGCCGACCAGCCGCGCCCCTGGCTCGACGCCCTCGCCGGCCACTACGATGTGCTCACCTTGCGAGGCAATGACTTCGCCGTGCCACTGGGCATTGTGGACCTGCCGGAGAAGCAGGCGCAGCAACCGTTCCTTGTGGACCTCACGGCGCTTGGGCACCTGCTCGTCTACGGGACCGCGGGATCGGGCAAGACGCAGGTGCTGCGTACGCTCGCCGCCGGGCTGAGCAGCCTCGACCCCGCCGACGTGCACATCTACGGTCTGGACTTCGCCAGCGGTGGCCTGCGGCCGATCGCTGACCTGCCGCAGTGCGGCGGTGTCGTGGGAGCGGACGAGCCCGAGCGGGTCGACCGCCTCTTCGCGATGCTCGACGGGGTCATCGCTTCTCGCAAGCAACTGCTGGGCCAGACCGGCTCCTCGTCGCTCGCGGAGTACCGGCGCAAGACCGGTACGCGGTTGCCCTTCCACTTCGTGCTCCTCGACGGATACGCAGCCTTCCACAACGCGTACCTGAACGTCGATCGGGGAGAACTCGTCGATAAGCTCGCCCGGCAGATCGCGGACGGGCGGTCGGCGGGCGTACTATTCGTGATCACAGCCGACCGGCGCAACGCGATTCCGTCCACATTATCCGGTTCGATCTCGGCTCGGCTGGTGCTGCGGATGGCCGACGCCGAGGAGTATGCCGCCCTCGGCTTGCCGATGTCGGTCGCAGCTACGGAACTGCCGCCCGGTCGGGGGTTCTTCGGCGGCGACGAGGTCCAGATCGCGGTGCTCGGGCCGGACGCGTCGGGTGCGGCGCAGGCGGCCGCTCTCGCCGCCCTTCCCCGGCGGGCTTCCTCGGTCCGGCCGCCCGCGGTCGCTGTCCTCGCCGACTCCGTTCCGCTCGCCGCCGTCGAAACGGGACCGTTGAGCGTACCGTTGGGGGTTTCTGGGGTGACGCACTCCGTCGTCTCCGTCGACCTCGATGACGTCCCCGTGTTCGCGGTTTTCGGACCCGATCGCTCCGGGCGCTCCCAGGCTCTGTCCACTCTGTGCACTGGAGTCCAGGGACGGTTGCCGGGCATCGAGGCGTACCTGCTGGCTCCGCGGCGTACCCCGTTGACGGGTTTGGCGGGCTGGACCGAGACGGCGGTCGGGCTGGACGCGTGCGACGCACTGGCCCGGCAGCTGGAGGCCCTGGTCCGCGAGCGTGCCGCCGGGCCGGGTACGCCGTGGCTCGTGGTGATCGACGACGGCGAGGAAATGGCCGACTCGATGGGTGCGCCGGCGCTGTCCACATTGGTACGCCGAGGCCGCGACGCCGGCATGGTCCTGCTCGCCGGGGCGGCCGTCCACTCGGTGCACCGCTCCTTCGGCGGCTGGCTGACCGACCTGCGCAAGGCGAAGCACGGCGTGCTGCTGCGGCCCGAGGTGGACGTGGACGGGGAACTGTTCGGCATGCGCCTGCCGCAGAAGGCCAGCCGCCGTTTCCCGCCCGGCCGTGCCTACCTGGTACGTCGGGGCGACATCGACTACGTCCAGGTCAGCATCTGAGCCGTTGGCCCGGCAAACCTCCTCCGGGCCAACGGCTCAGATGGATCAGACAGTGACGTGGAGGGAGGCGAAGATCGCCCGGAACGTCACCGCGTAGTCGTCGGCGAAAGCGGCGGGGCAGGTCGAGTAGCAGTGCAGGAGATGCTTAGTGCCCTGGCCGACCAGCAGCGCCGCCTGTGTCTGGAACAGCGGGAACGGTAGCTTCTCGCTGCGGAACGTAACCGCCGACAAGACCGCGTCGCGCCCGTCGATGGTCTCGTGCCGCCGCCCGTGCAGCTGCGGTTCGAGCATATTCGTCTTGTTCGACTCGGCGGCGGCCTCGAACAGCTCGTCCAGCGACGCCTCCGTCAGTACACGCGAACTCAGCACCACGAGATTGACGGTGAAATCGGCGGGGGAATGCGTGTCGACCGCGAACGCCGACGCTGACGCGTGCGCACGTTCCTGCCAGCTTTCCGGCAGACTCAGCCGGAAAGCCGGCGGAGCCGGTGACAATAGGCTCGGATAGGTCAGTTCCATGGCGGTCCTCCGACCGGGTTTCCTGCGAGAAAGCGAGCAGCCGCGGTGAGCGACTCGCTAGCGGCTTGGTCGGGCGAGGTGGCGGCGGCCAACGCAGCCGAATGGTCGGCACTGGGCTGCCCCAGTACGCTCTCCAGCGCCCGCTGCGCCGTATCGCGAGCGCCGGAGTCGGGTTCGTATCCGGCACTGGCGCTGACGCCCACGCTAGCGCCGCCGGAGCCGGGTTCGAATCCGGCACTGGCGCTGACGCCCACGCTAGCGCCGCCGGAGCCGGGTTCGAATCCGGCACTCGCGCTGACCCCAGCGGTTACCCCGCCTGCCGGATCAATCCCTGCGCTGGCGCTGACCCCAGCCGCGTCGGCGGCGTCACCCAAGGCCCCGGCCGCGTCGCCGAGGCCCGCCCCGTCGAGGAGCGAGTCGCTCAGGCCAGGCGGGTCGAAGAAGTCCGACACCGCGTCCGCCACGTCGACGGCGGCGTCCGCGATGCTCGAAGCGGCGTCTCCGACCAGGTCCAAGGCGCCTTCGATCGTCCCGATCGGGTCGGTGATGGCATCGCCGATGGCGCCGAAGATCTCCTTGGGCGAGATCGACAGGTCGAGGGAGAACCCGGCGCCGATGCCGAGCGCGGCACCGACGTCGAAGTTGAACCCGACCTTGTCCCACGACACCGTCCCGCCGCCGTGCACCTCGATCCCGATGCCGACCTTCCCCGAGACGCCGGCCTTCGCGTTCCCGGCGCTGCCACCGATGGTGGCACCCACTCCGGCGGACGCGCCCGCCTCGGCGCCAAGCCCGGCCGAGGCCGAGACGCCGTCCGTCCCGACCGAGACCTCGCCGTGGCCGTGCGCGTGCGCACCGGCCTCTGCTTCGGCATGGCCGGTGGCCTTGCCAACCCCGTCAACGGTTACGTCGCCCTGCGCGCTCGCCTTCGCCTCGGCCGACGCTTCAGCGCTGCCCGAAGCCTTGACGCCGTCTGGTCCGATTGACGCGGACGCCTCGACCTCGACTTTCGCGGCCACGGACGCGTCGGCCTTGCCCTTGGCGTGCACCGGCCCGGCGTCGATGCTGCCTTCCGCGTGGACGGACGCCTCGAAGCCGGCTCCGGCCTTGGCGTGCGCGTGGGCCGTGCCGTCCTTGTCGACCCCGGCGTCGGCCTCCCCGTAGGCCCAGCCGCTGGCGGACCCCTTGGCGCTGCCGGAGCCGGAGACGACCCCGGCGCCGAAGGAGCCGCGACCCTGCCAGGAAGTGCCGAAGCCCGCCCGCGCCTCGGCGCTAGCCTGCTCGGGAAGCGTGCCGTCGGGGTTGACCCATGGACCGTTCCACGGATCCGGCGCAGGCTTGCGCAGACGCCACCACAACCCGAAGTCGAGGATTCGGAAGGGCGATTCGCCCGCGGGTGCCGCCGGTGGGGGCGGCGGTGGCGGGGCTACAGGTGCATTCCCTTCGTCGGCCTCGATCGCGAGGACCTGCTGAGCGAGATTGGCCTGGTCGTCGGCGATCACGTTGCCGATCGCCTCGAGCCGCGCCATCGCCTGCTCGAGGCTCGTCAGGGCCGGCTGGTACTGCGAATCGGCCAATATCGAACTCGATCGCAACAGGTGCATGCGTATGTCGCCGACCTGCTGCAAGGCGCCGTTCAGGGTCCGGGCCAACTCCCTGAGGTCGTCGGTGTTGATCAGGATCCGTTCGGTCACGACCCGCTCGCCGTCTGCTGGCCTTCCACCCGGAGCTGGCGGCCGAGGTCTCGCAGCTGCTCGGCGAGTTGGGTCGCCTCGGTGCGTCGCCCCCGCATGGCCTCGCGGAATCGGTCGGCCTTCGCGCAGCGCCAGTCCACGCTCTCGCTCTTGCTGACGAGCTGCTGGCCGAGGTAATAGACGTCGTCGGCGCGGTTGAGCAGCACCCGCGCCAGCGCTTCGAGCTGCGCCGCGTCCAAGGCCACGGTCAGGAGCCGGCCTTCATGAGGGCGTCGCGGCGTCGGGCGATCTCCGCGCCCGCCTCGCCCATCTGCTGCTGGAGGCGCTGCAACATCGGCTCGAAGTCGCTCTGCCACGACTCGCGGAACCGGGTCGCGGCCGGACCCTCCCAGTACGTGTTGCCGAGCTGGCTGCGGATCGTGCTGAGCACGTCGGCGACCATGCCGGACTGCCGGTCGAACGTGGCCTTCAGCGCAGCGAGCTGGTCGAGCTCTCCACCGATCATGGGCATGGCGTGTCTCCCTAGTTGTGGAAGGTGAACGAGGTACGCAGGGCTTCGGCCAGCTCGATGCCGGAGACCGGGGTGAGCTGCGCCTTGATGTCGTCGGTTGCGGTGCCGGGCGTTCCGGCGAGCGGGGTCAGCGTCGTCGGGATGAGCCAATATCCGTTGGTCGCCGCCCACGCGAGCTCGCCGCCAGCGCGGCCGCCCGGGACGCGTGCGTACGCGCTTACGGCCGTCATGCTAGTCAGGTCGGGCAAGAGCGCCTCATTGGTGCCGGTTCCCGGGCGGGGCAGCTCCTCGATCCCGGCCCGCGCCGCAATCCGGGACAGCAGATCGTCGCTGTGGAAGGGTGTCAGGCGTACACCGTCCTCTTCGGACAGTATCTCGACGGCTGCGTCGGCCGCGACAGCGTACCGGATGGACTCCTGCCAAAACCCTTCGCGATACCGATGCACGTCGCTACTCAAGGCTGGTCTGCAGACGATCTGCACAAGGCGTACCACGGAAAGGGGTATCCGGGGTGGATGACCGGGCAGCACGACGGCGCGCTCCACAAGGGCCCGGCGGGACGCCGCGAACGCCTCCTCCCGCCGAAGGCGCGTGTACGCCGCCACCGGCGCGCCCAGATAGTCGGGCACCGGCTCGCCGAGCAGGCCCGCGACCTGCACGAAGTCGGCGTGGCTGAGGGCGAGCGACTGTTCTTCGGTCACGCCCGCCGCCGTTCGGCGGCGAGGCTGAGCACGTCGGGCAGCGCGGCGTCGCTGATGCTCGGCAAAGGGGTTCCGCGCTGGGCGGCCTTCCACTCCATGGCGCCGAACACTCCGTTCGATACCATCACCATGAGATTCTTGCCTTCGGCGGCCGCGTACACAGTGATCGACGCCGGCCCTCCAGGTAGTGGCGAGCGGCCAGACCGAGCAGGGTCGCCTCGGCGGGCCGCTCCTGCGAGGCCGGCGCCGGATCGATGCCGCGAGGCTTGGCGACGGCGAGCATCAGGGCGTACGCGCCTAAGAACAGTGCGAGGGAGCCGACGACGGCGGCACCCCCGAGGATGACCGGGTTCATGGGCAAAACCGCACCTGGACCGGGTCGCGCTCGCAGCCCTCGGCCTCGATGAACTGCTTCTCCTTGACCACCAGCAGGCGCGCTGGCCCGCGCACAACTGTTGTGACTCCAAGCCCACTCACGAGGGCGCCCTTCGCTACGACTATTCCTACGGATCTGGCCGGGAGTATGCCATCCCCGCTCAACAAGGGCATCCGTCTTTCAGCGCTTGTGTTGTGGATCTATAGCCGACCCGGAGCGCAGGTCACGACACCGCCCGCAGCACCGGTGGCGGCTCGACCGCTAGGACGGGGCGCGTGCTGTGAGCGGCGGACGCGGAGGACGAATCCCTCCGCGGTCGCGGGTACCGCATCCGGCCGAGGGTCTCAGTCGAGCGGCGAGTGCACAGCGGGTGTGAGCAGGGCTGTCAGCTGAGCGACGTCGTCGAGGGTGTCGATGCCGAGGACGGCTTTTTCGATGGCGGCCTGCCGCTCAGCAGGGATGGCGCGGTGGGTCAGCTTGGCATACTTGTCACGGATATCCGCGTTCGTCAGGTTCCGGTCGCCAGTACCGCGCGGGTGCACGACCTTGGCGGCACGAGCGCTCCCGTCCTTGCAGGTCAGCCGCACCCGGGTGGTGAGCCGCTCGTCGGCCGGGAGGTGGTCGTAGGCCTTTTCGTGGTGTGTGAGCGTCCGGTCGATCAGGGCCCAGACGTCATCGCGGTTGATCCGGTCCGGCCGGAACTGGTCGACGAGCACGTCGCCATCGAGGAGGGCCACCGCCACCGCGTATGCGACATTCATCTGAGCGCCGATTACCTGCAGCGGGCGCTCAGCTTTCCACCCGCCATGCGCGTAGGCGGCTTCGCACATGTCGATGTCGATCCGCTGGATCTGGCCGACGTCGACCTTGGGCCGCAGCTCGAGTGCGGCGTCGATCGCGGCGTGCAGCAATCCCATGCACGAGTACGCCTTCACGGCGATCCGTTCGGTCTCCCACAGGATGCCGAGACCTGCGTAGATCTCTTCGGGGTAGGTGCGGTGGCCCTCGCCGAAGACGGCCAGCCAACCACCGTAGGGGCGCTCGAACACCCGCTTGATGCCGATGTAGCCCGATGCTGCCAGCGCGGCGGCGGTCAGGCCGTTGCGCGAGGCGAAGCCGTGCTGCATCCGCTTGACCATCGATTCGTACATCGCTGACATCAGCCCGCACGATTGGGTGGCCGCCATCCCGAAGGCATCCTCGAACCCGGCCGCGTCGAGCCCATACAGCGATCCTGCGGCAGCGGCCGCAGAGATAGTGCCGAAGACCACGCCCGAATGCCACCCTCGCGAGAGCATGTCCAGGCCGCCGAGCGCCTGCCCGACCCGCGGGCCGGTCTCGTACCCTAGGACAGCGCCGAGCAGGAAGCGCTCGCCGGAGACGCGGCCCACGCGGGGGGCGGCGGCGAGCATCGCCGGGAGGATCAGCGAGTTGCTGTGCAGCGGGGCCAGCGGGTGGTAGTCATCCAGCTCGAACCCCTGGATGAAGCTGGAGTTCAACATGGCCGCCGACGTGGCGCAGGTAGCCCGGCCGTCCCAGCCGATCAGTGCGCTATCCCCGGCGCTGTCGAGCGCTGTTACCCCCTCGACGCCGATGCGGGAGACGGGCAGCTGCGCACCTACCGTGGCACAGGCGATGCCGTCCAGTACTAGGTGCTTGGCCCGGTCGCGGACGGAGGTGGGAACGTCGTCCAGCGTTGTCTGAGCGACCCAGGTGGCAAGGCGACCAGTCGGGCCGGCAGGATCCGTGGCGGGACGGCCTGGTTTCCCCGTCTGCTTGACGGCGACGGGCGCTTGGGAAGCAGCCATCGCAGTTTGGCCCTTCACTTCGGTTATCTCGAGTTCGGGTGTGGTACACGGCGTTCCGTTCTCGCCGCCAGTGCCCCGGGTTGTTCCTGCACGTGTTCGCCGTCAAATCGGCACTCTTCTTGGCCCGCGTGGGCGGCACGGCCGTGGGTGACTGGGTTACCCGCCTGCGCCCGCCGCCTATTTGGCCGGCTGTGCTCGCTGCGCAAAACTGTGTAGGCCACCCATGGTCGAACGAGGTAGGTCCACACCTCCATGATCATGTCGCTGCCGAAATGACGTATGCCCCACAGCGGCCGCTTCAAACCAGACGGTGGGCCGGTGCGCGGTTGGTTAAGGGATCTCCCGTCGCTGGGCGCCAAGCAGCCCCATTTGCCGCCCGGCGCGCTGCCATATCGCCGGCGCCGTTCGAGTTCGCGCACTTCCTCGGTGCGACGTGCCCGGCTCGGGCGGACCACGAAGTCGGTGGCGCTGATGCTGTGGGGTGTGTGACTTTTGTGGAGGCGGAAGAGCAGGTTGAAGACCACCGCGACGGGCGCCGCGGCCAACACGATGGCGCCCTGCAGGGACTGCCAGTAGAAGAGGTCGCCCCGGATCAGCTCGGTGGGGATTCCGGTGGAGACGACCTTCCCGGTGGTAGGGGAGACGAACGCGATCGCGTACAGGTACTCGCTCGCGCACAGGACGAAGCTGAGCACCACGACCGCGACCAGCCCGGACACGGCCATCGGGTCGGCCAGCACGACCTCGATGCCGGCCAGGCCGGCCCGGTCGAAGGTGGGCTGTTACGCACCCTGGTGCGGACTGCGGGGGAGGGGCAGCTGGACGGTCGCCGTGCAGCCCGCGTTCGGGCTGGAGCGCAGCGACAGGGCGCCGCCGGCGTCGGCCACGGCCTGTGCGATCAGGGTCAGGCCGACGTGGCCGGGTTGCGGCCCGCGGCGGGGATCGAACCCGGCGCCGTTGTCGTCGACCGTGAGCCGCAGTGTGTCGCCGATGTCGAGGACGACGCTGACACGGGCGGGCCGGCCGTGCCGCACGGCGTTGCGGACCAGTTCCCGGGCGCTGCGGGCGACAAGGAGCGCGTGGTCGTCGTTGAGATCGGCGCCGGGATCGTGGTGCGCGACGCGGACGTCGAGCGCGATCGGTTCCGGTACCGCCGGGCGAAGCAACGCGGGCAGCTGGGCGGCGAGGTCCGCGGCCGGGATCGGGTCGGGAACGACGTCGTCGGTCAGGGTTCGCAGCTGCCGGATGCTGTCGCGGACGAGGTCGTGCGCGAGCGTGCGGGAGCCCGCCGGTGGTACGCCCGGCAGTGTCATCGTGTCCAGCGACATCACGACACTGGCGGCGGAGAGGGCCTGGATAGGGCCGTCGTGCAGGCGCTGGGCGAGCTCACGCCGCTCGCGGTCCGACGCCGTGACGGCCAGTGTGGCGAGGATCGCGTAGCGCTCGGCGGTGCGGCGCGTGCGCCGGCTCGCGGCGACGGTGAGCGGGAGCGTGGCGAGTCCGATGCCCAGTGCCCCGGCGACGAGCAGCGGGAGTTGGTCGGTCATCGCTTGGAGTGCGGCGGCGTCACCACCGGCCGGTACGTAGAGCTCCAGGCTCAGGACGTTGCGTGCCGCGTCGCGGAAGTCGAGGAAGACCTCCAGCAACTTGTCCTGGCGGGTTGTTTCGTAGCGGTGCTCCACGTCGTTGGGCACGTCGAAGGTGCGTTGCCCCGCCGACCCGATCGATCGCAGCGGTCCGCTGTCCGTGTCCCGTGACGTTCCCTCGAGGCGCGCCTCGTCCGACACCAGGATCCTGGCCCGTTCGCCCTCGACGATCCAGAGCTTGACGCGATACAGGGTCCCGGACAGTAGGAACGGTTGCAGCCGGTCCAGGACGTCCGCACGGTCGTACCCGCCGGGTGCGCCGAAGTCGTGCGTCGCGAGGCTCGCGATCGCCGCGTCGGCGATGGCGGCGGAAACCTGGAGCGCGGCGCGCGCCGCCTGCTGGTTCGAGGTGCGCCACGCGGTGGTCCCCGCGCCGGCCGCGGCGAGGACCGTCACGAGACCGGCGAGCAGCACGTGGCACAGCAGCGCCCGCCGTAGCGTCGGCCGGCGGGATGGCCGCTTCACCGGAAGCGGTCCGTGCGGACGATCAGGCCGAGCCGGTCGGCGGCGGCCACGGCGTCGAGCTGGGAGTGCGCTCCGAGCTTGGACAGGATCGCCTTGACGTAGTCGCGCACGGTGTGCACCGACAGGTCCAGCTCGCCGGCGATCTGCCCGGCGTGCGCGCCCGTGGCCAGCAGGGTCAGCACCTCCCGTTCGCGCGGGCTCAGGCGCGGGAGCGGGACAGGTGCCCCGCCGGCTGCCTCGTCCGGCGGTTCGGTGCCGCGGATGACGTCGAGGACGCTGCGCAGCGCATCGTCCTTCGCCAGCAACGCGTCGGCACCGGCGTCGCGGGCCTGTTCGGCGAGGCCGGGCCGAGGATGGCCGGTCAGCACCATCAGCTGTGCGTCCGGGCGCAGGGCACGCAGCTCGCGCACGACGTCTAGGCCGGTGCCGTCCGGCAGTTGCAGATCCACGATGGCCACGTCGAAGCCGCGATACGCCGCGGTCGCCAGCGCGTCGCGCGCCGAGTGTGCCACGGCCACGCAGCGGAGGTCGGGCTGCGCGTCCAGCGCGAAGCTGAGCACATCGGTGAACACTCGGTGATCGTCGATCACCAGCACGTCCCGGGAACGCCTGCTGGCCCGGGCCGTTTGTGTGAGCGATGCCGACCGTGTCATCGGCGTTCTCAACGGCTCGTCATCGCAGACAGGTTCCTTCGGCAGTACCCCCCCAATTTTGGGGGATTGGCGAAACATGCGGCAGTGCAAAAGCTAGGTTAGGCAATCCTAACACGCCTAGCCTGGACCCCCGACCGAAGGAAGCCCCCGTTGTTGATCCCCGCAAAGACCGTTCGTCGTCGCCTGCTCGCGATGCTCACGGTGCCGGTCGTCGCCATACTCCTCACCGCCTGCGGCGGCGGATCCGGTGCGGCGCCGGAAGCGGCGGCGTCGGGCGGCTCCACCGCCGCGCTCGACCCCAGCGTGACCCTCGTGCTCTACAACGCGCAGCACGACACCCTGACCAAGGAATGGGTCGCCGCGTTCACCGCCAAGACCGGCGTCAAGGTCGAGATCCGCCAGGGCAGTGACCTGACGATGGCCAACCAGCTCGTCGCCGAGGGCTCCGCGTCGCCGGCCGATGTCTTCCTGACCGAGAACTCCCCGGCCATGTCCCTGGTCGAGAACGCGGGACTGTTCGCGCCGATAGCCCCGGCGACGCTCGCGCAGGTGCCGGCCGACTACGTGCCGTCCACCCGGAACTGGATCGGCATCGCGGCACGCTCGACCGTCCTCGCGTACAACCCCACCATGGTCACCGAGTCGGACCTGCCCAAGTCGATCATGGACCTGCAGGACCCGAAGTGGAAGAACCGCTACGGCGCCGCGCCCAAGGGCGCCGACTTCCAGGCGATCGTCAGCGCGATGCTCGAACTCAAGGGCGAGGCGGCCACCAGCGCCTGGCTGACCGCGCTGAAGAACAACGGGCAGGCGTTCAGCGGCAACAGCGCCGCGATGAAGGCCGTCAACGCCGGCACGGTCGCCAGCGCCGTCATCTACCACTACTACTGGTACGCCGACCAGGCCAAGACCAAGGAGAACAGCAGTAACGTCAAGCTGCACTTCTTCGGCAACCAGGACCCCGGCGCGTTCGTCAGCGTCTCCGGCGGCGGCGTGCTCAAGTCGAGCAAACACCCCAACGAGGCGCAGGCGCTGGTCAACTTCATCACCGGCAAGGAGGGCCAGACCATCCTCGCCAACGGCACCGCCTTCGAGTACTCGGTGGGTCAGGGCGTCGCCTCGAACCCGGCCCTCAAACCGCTGTCGGAGCTCGGCGCACCCGCGATCGACGAGTCCAAGCTCAACAGCCAGAAGGTCACCCAGCTGATGACAACGGCCGGACTCCTCTGAGTCACATGCCGCAGACCGAACCGGCGGCAGGCGCGGCGGCGCGGCGACTCCGGTCGCTCCCACCGCTGCGCCTGCTGGCGCTGTGTGTTCCGGTCACGGCGTTCGCCGCCGTACCGCTGGTGTTCATCATGTTTTACTCCTACGGGGTGGGCTGGGACGGCATCCGGCCGCTCGTGTTTCGGCCGCTCATCGCCGAACTGCTGGGCAACACTCTCGCGCTGTGCGGCACCGCCACCGGATGCTGCCTGGTGCTCGGCACCACCCTGGCCTGGATCGTGGAACGCACGTCGCTGCCGTGGCGCGGGATGTGGCTCGCGCTGCTGACCGCTCCGCTGGCCATCCCGGCGTTCATCAACAGCTATGCATGGATCACGGTGCGGCCCGGCCTGGACGGGCTGGCCGCGTCCACCATCGTCACCACCCTGTCGTACTACCCGTTCGTGCTGCTGCCGGTGGCGGCGACGCTCCGCGGCCTGGATCCAGCCCTGGAGGAGTCGGCCCGGGCGCTGGGATCCGGCCCGGTACGGGTCTTCGCCCGCGTGGTGCTGCCGCAGCTGCGGACGGCCATGGCGGGCGGGGGCCTGCTCGTCGCCCTGCATCTGCTCGCCGAGTTCGGCGCCATCGAGCAGCTGCGCTACCCCACGTTCACCACCGCGATCATCGCCCAGTACGAGTCGACGTTCGCGTCCGCGGCGGCCAACATGCTGGCCGCGGTCCTCGTGCTGTGCTGCCTCGCGTTCGTCACCCTCGAAGTGCTGGTCCGCGGACGCGCCCGGACCGCCCGCCTCGGCGCCGGTGCCGCCCGTCCGGCGGTGCCGGCCCGCCTGGGGTGGCTCACCGGACCCGTCATCGTTCTGCTACTGGCCCTGCTCGGGCTGGCGATCGGCGTCCCGGCGTACAGTGTGATCCACTGGCTCACCTACAGTACCGCCGGCGCATGGGACCTGGCCGCGCTCCTGCCGGTGCTGGGAACCACGGCGAAGCTCGGCGCGCTCGCCGCCGTGGCCGCCGTCGCGATCGGATTCCCCATGGCGTGGCTCGCCGTGCGGTACCGCAGCATCGTGAGCACCGTCATGGAACGCAGCACCTACCTGGCCAGCTCCGTGCCTGGTGTCGTCGTCGGCCTGTCGCTGGTCACCGCATCGATCCGGTACGCCCGCCCGCTCTACCAGACCACCACGCTGGCCGTCGCCGCCTACGTGATGCTGTTCCTGCCCCGCGCCATGGTGAACCTGCGGGCGGCGATCGGCCAGGCGCCACCGACGCTCGACGAGGCGTCGCGCGCGCTCGGACGGTCGGCCCTGGCAACCTTCCGCCGGGTGACCGTTCCGCTCGCCGCACCGGGCATGCTGTCCGCGGCCGCTCTCGTGTTCCTCGCCGTGACCACCGAGCTGACAGCGACCCTGTTGCTCGCGCCCACCGGAACCCACACGCTGGCCACGGAGTTCTGGGCCGCCACCGCCGAGATCGACTACCCGCGGGCCGCGCCCTACGCGGTCTGCATGATCGCGCTGTCGTTGCCGGCGGCGTACCTCCTGTTGCGTCAGTCCACCCGGGGAGCCAGACCATGACCGCGCTGTCAGTGCGAGACGTGCACAAGAGCTACGGCCAGGCGCGGGTCCTCGACGGGGTGAGCCTGGACGTCGCCGAGGGCACGACCACGGCGATCCTCGGCCCCTCCGGCTGCGGCAAGACGACGCTGCTGCGGCTGATCGCCGGGTTCGACCGGGCCGACGGCGGCACGATCGCCCTTGCCGGCCGGGTGGTTTCAGCGGTACCTCCGGAGAAACGCAGCATCGGCTATGTCGCCCAGGAGGGTGCGTTGTTCCCGCACCTGACCGTCCAGGCGAACATCGCGTTCGGCCTGTCCCGGGCCGCCGGGACCAGGGCGGAGCGCAGGCACCGCGTCGCCGAGCTCCTCGATCTCGTCCGTCTCGACGCGTCCCTGGCCGGCCGTCATCCGCACGAGCTGTCCGGCGGGCAGCAGCAGCGGGTCGCGCTCGCCCGGGCACTGGCCCGCCGCCCGGCGCTCGTACTCCTCGACGAGCCGTTCTCGTCGCTGGACACCGCCCTGCGTTCGGCCACGCGCACCGCCGTCGCCGACGCCCTGCGCGCCGAACGGGTGACCACGCTGCTGGTCACCCACGACCAGGCGGAGGCGCTGTCGCTGTCCGACGAGGTCGCCGTGCTGACCCACGGCAGGTTCACGCAGGTCGCACCCGCCCGCGAGATCTACGCCACCCCGGTCGACCTCGACACCGCACGGCTGCTCGGCCCCGGCACCACGTTGCCGGGGAAGGTCGACGCCGGCGCGGCGTCGTGCACGCTCGGCACGCTCCGTGTCGCACAGCCGTGCCCGGACGGCGACGCCACCGTGTTCGTCCGGCCCGAACAGCTCCGCGTGACACCTGCCGCCGGTGGCAACGCCGTCGTCCGCGCCAGCGGATTCCTCGGCGCTGACACCGTCCTCACCGTGGAACTGCCCGACGGCACCCTGCTCGACGCCCGCGCCGACGCCACGGTGGCGTACACCGCTGGCGAACGGGTCACGGTCGACGTGGTCGGCGCCGTGAACGCCTACACCACCCGCACCTGAGCCACGGCGGCTGCCGATGGCATCTGTCAGGACCGCTGCGGCGGGGCCGTGATCGGGTGTCGGACACCCCGGTCACGGCACCGGCCGTCCCCGCTTGATCACACACCCCCGTGGACCTCTGCCAGGCGGTCGACAAGTGCCTCGCACGCCACCGCGCCAGCCTGCGTGAACCGGAGCCCGCCCAGCCAGCGGCGGATACGCCCGCGCCGCAGCCGGCTGCGGCGGCCAAGGCGGAAACGCTGCTGGCGGTCCGGACGCGGCACCGCTATGCCGAGGTCCAGGCCCTGCTGGCCAAGGGAGTGTCGCGTGGGGGTGCGTGTCGAAGGGAATCGGGCCCAGAAATCCAGCACACACAACGTTGCCGACACGGCCACATCAGTGCGAAGCCATGTGAGAGTGGACGGCAGCGGAACCTGTACGTCCGCGAAGATCGTAAGGTCGAGATGACTGACCGACAGCGGTGCTGGTCTTGGTGCCGATCAGACGCCCCGGCAGCTCGCCGAGCATCCGCGTTGGTGACGACTCGTCGTGACCTGCGACGACGAGGGTGGGTGCGAGGTCCCAGGCTCCGGTGAGACCGGATGCTAGCTCGATCTGGCGATTCCGGTTTGACTCGTTCGCCCGATTTGTCGCCGGGTAGGGAGTTAACGTGTCGAAGGGCATCGCCTCAGAAATGCGGCGTACACGCTCAAAACGTGTGCACATGCGGATCGCATATGCCAGCCCGGGCACGCACGTTCGACCCGGCTTCGACGCGGCAGCAAACTGGGTGACGTAGTGGCGGTTGTCGCCGGTCAGCGACGCGCACAGCGGGATGCCCTCGGTCAGGACGTGGTACTTCGAGCTCGGCCCGGTGCAGTCGACCGGGCTCGGACCGCGGAGGCCGGCGAGAAGCAGCGTGTGTGCACCCTGGCCGGAAAGCCGCACACTGGTAAGTATGACGCAGTTCGCGACCGAGTTCCGTGGCTACGACCGGGCCGAGGTCGACACGTTCGTCCAGAAGGCCAACGACGCCATCGCGTCCGACGACCCGACCCGACGGGCCAAGGCCCAAGCCGATGCCCAGGCGGTCAGCTTCCGGGTGGCCCTACGTGGGTACAACCGACAGGAGGTCGACCACTACCTGCGCCGGATCGCCAAGGGCCGCCCCGACGACCGGACCTGACGCCCCGACGACCGAGAGATGGGGCGGAGGCAGGCGCTTCCGCCCCATCGGTGTTACGCGCGGTCGTGGGCTCGAGGTCATGAACGGCACCTGGACCGAACAGGGCTCCATGCGGCGGCTCCATGCCGCTCCAAGCCGCTCCATGACAGTGCAACAAGTTACCGAGTTCGTCGGTAGCCTCGGGAACCTCACGGCGGTGCCGCGACAAAGCGGCAGCCGGCGGATCAGCACGGCGAGCACCGCCCGGTCAGCCCAGTTGAGCTTCGGTCTCGGGTTCGCCCCGCCGCAGGATCGCATTCTCGTGACGCAGCACGAGCAGTTCCGGCTCCAGACTCGCGTTGTCGCGGGCCAGCAGGACCTACCATCCAACGATCCGGCAGAAGGTGAGCTACAGCAGCCGCATCGACACGATTCCGACTACGCTCCAGCTCGAAGCAATGCCACACCTCTGCCCAGGTCAACGTCGGGGCGTTGGAACCCCGCAGGGAATTCCGCAGTGTGCTGGCCCGGCCGACGTTGGAACCTCCTGGGGGGGGGGGGGGTAGACCAACCGCCCGAGGCGAGCCGTGCCGGACGGGTACAGGCGCCTGGGTGGCGTCGAGACCTGTGTACAGGCTTGTTCCTGCACATCCCGTTCCTGCCGGTCGAGCTGTTCATGCAGTGCACCCGGCTGCTGCGCGGGCTGCTCGGCGCTGGTACGACGGACTCACCGTCACCGGCCGGGCCTTCAGACGATAAGCGGCACATTGACGGTGCGGGCTGGGAAGCCGCCGAGGACCGTGTCTCGTCAGCGGTCAGACGTTCGTGTGTCGAGGAGCCGACCGCGATCACACCGCCGAGGTCTGGAGCGACCGCCGCTCCCCCCAATACCCCGTGCCGCAGCGGTCGGCATACCGCGACAGGGCACGGCTGAGCGATAGTTGATCGTGCCGGTGCGATGATGTCATCGGTCTTCGTCGTCCGCACTGCCTTGAAGCGTTGCAACAGCGGGGCGCCCAACGCCCGCCGGTGCCTTCAACCGCAGTCGGGACACTCGGTCCGAAGAGAGGGAGAGTCGAGGCTGTGCGGAGGAGCCGAAGGGAATGAAGGTGGTGTGTCGAGCGGCGACAGGCATGGCTGACCTTTCTGTCGACGTGCGTCGAAGGCGTCGGTGTCGGGCGCGTCATCACGTCGCAAGGGTTTGTGGAGACCGGAACCGGAATGGCGGTCCACTTGGGGACTGTGCACGCAGCTGGCGTACCAGTGGTCACGTTCGTCGCCCGACAGGGATGAGCTGCGCTCGGGCGATCGGAGGGCCCCGCCGCACCCTGGCATCCGGCGACGGTCCGGTCGATTTCGCGTGGCCGCTGACGACTTCCGAACGGCGCTAACCTCCGTAGCGCGACCAGCTGTGCCAGCACCGCGTCCGCGCACTGGATCCTGATCACCCTCACTCCGGTGACCATCGCACCGATCACCTACGACTACGCGTGCTGTTCGGCGGTGTCGCGGGCGCTTGTCATGGCCATGGCGGGGCAACGGGTAGCGGCGAAGAGCTGGGCCATCACTCCACGATCTGACCGCGCCGCCCGACGCGGCCTGCCGATCCATGAGGAGCCGACCCTTGCAGCGAATCAACCATGGCGGCCTCCACACAATGGCCGTGAGGGCCGGTGGCCGGCGCCAAGTTCGTTCGGCTCTGGACGCCGTGACGGACGGAGGGGCCGCCGATGTCGGGTCGGCTTCAGCTGTGGATGGCAGTGACCTCGAGAATGAGGTTCAGGTAGCGGGCGGTGATGGCTTTGGATTTGGTGAGGCCGAAGGCGTAGCGGTCGATGAGAGCGGTGACCTGCGCACGCAGCTCGTCGTCTCTGGTTTGGAGGTGCTCGATGGTGAGTTCGACCGGGCGGGTGGTGGCGCGGACGGTGAGGTCGCCGTGCACCAACCACTGGTTGCCGTAGCGGCGCGCGCCGTGCGATGTGAAGGTGATGTCAGGGTGATGGGCGGTGTCGAGGAATTTCGCCGAACGCACGGCCGCGTCGCGTCGACGGTTGTGGGTGGTGAAGCTCGCCGCGTCGATGGACACGGTCGCGGTCGACGCGGTTACCGGTGTGGCGATGACGATGTGGCCGGAGCGGATGGCGAACGTGCCGGCGACGTTCGTCAGGCCGAAGAGGTGGTTGGTCTGGAACCTGACGGCGGAGCGGGCAGCCATGATGCGGTACGTGCCCTTTGCGGGGGTGGTCGGCGTTGGCTGGGTCACGGTCGTCTCCGGATGGATGCCACTGCGGTAGGAATGGGCGCGGCTGACGCGATCTGTTCGACCCCGTCGAGGATGGCGGGCGAGTTCAGGCAGGCGCTGGTTGTGGTTGCGAGCAGCTCTGGCATCGGCACCGGCCAGTCGGTGCGGAAGTACTGCGCGCGGGCTTCCGGTCGGTTTAAAGTTGGAACGGCTCCAGCAGTCGGGTCCGCTTCGGTAGAGACGCCCACCTTAAATTCAAGTGTGCCGCGCCGGCCGGTCAGCGGTAGCTCGGTGCGGCGCGGCACGGTTGGCGCCGTCGAGCACGAGCAGGCGGCATGCGGTGTCCGCCGGGTGTGTCGGTCGGTCGATCGCGGTCGAGATCGCGGGACGGGTGAGGAGATCGCGGGCGGTAGGTTTCGGCTGACGGACGCGGCCGCATGATCGTCGGCCCGGACCGACGCGCGGGCCGACACACCTCGGCCGAAGCGGCGTGCGGAGCAGCCGCGATCTCCTGCCATCGTGGTGCGGGTGAAAAAGTGGTCACCAGCCTCGGATCGGTCATACTTGACATCGTCTGGGCTCGCCGCGATGCGCCTGGATGCCGGAGTCATGTCCGATTCCGTGACCACGGCTGCGGGCGCTGGGCCGGGAGAGAGCGCAGCGCCACCCGATTCCCTGCGAAAGGGGGCCAGTCGTGGTTGACAACATCGAACTGGTCATGCGATTCCACCCGGTAGGCGGAGAAGACGTATCCCTGCTGAGTACGGATTTCGGTGGACCGGAGGAGGCGTTGAAGGCGATTGCCTGTGCCCTGGACGAGCGGCGGGGCCTGGTCTTGACCCATGCGAAGTATGACCGCGCCGCCAACGAGAACGGTGTGGTCATCAACCTCGCCAACGTGGTGTCCGTTCAGGTGTCGAAGACCGACAGCGACGCGACCGGCCAGTACCTGTAACAGCTGGTTCAGCGGGCCAACACAGGCGTTCCGCGAGTGCCCGTTGTGCTCGAGACTCGCCGCCTCTGGCCGACGCGGGGCTGTTGTGGCAGGCCATCGGCCACCCCGCAGAGAGGTGATCAGCAGAGGCGAAAGCAGGGCGAGGACCAACAGCAGTCACCGGATCCGGCCGGCGCGCGGGACTGTGGGGCGCTGGGTTCTCGCACTGCCCGTCCAGGACACGCCGATCGAGACCATAGTCCGCCCGCCTCGTCGCGGCTCGGCCGAGGCGTTCCGCCGCTGGCGGGCCCGCCGCACCACTCGCGTCTACGACTGACCAGCACGCGATTGCGCATGCCCACGACCCGCGCGGGCATGCGGTCGCCAGCCGGGAGCCCGGTGCCGACGTCAGCAGCGGCGGGCGTAGGCGGTGCCGACGACCAGCGCGGCGAGGCCGGCACCAGCAGCCCCGGCAAGCAGGCCGAGCAGCGGGACGGCGTCGTAGGCCCAAGCGCGCTGCCACGTGGTTCGATCAGCGACCTGGCGGATTGGCAGCAGGGTTTGTGGTGCTCGCGGGCTGAGCGGACCAGTGTTCTATCCGTGTGCCGGCCGCATGGCGTGTCCGTGGGGCGCCGTCTCAGCCGCCGGGGCGATGGTGTCGAACTCGATCGGGAGGTGGCGGGGCCGCGGAGTTCTGGGCTGGGCGGGTACGGCGGCGGATCGGCCACCAGCCGGGGATTGACCAGTCGGCGGGCGAGCGCGGGCAGTGCCACCTGCGCCTCGACGCGGGCGAGTGGGGCGCCGAAGCAGGCGTGGATGCCGCTGCCGAAGCCGAGGTGGGCGTTGTCGGTGCGGTCGGGGTCGAAGCGGTCGGGGTCGGGAAATGGGGCTGGGTCGCGGTCGCCGGCGGCGAGGACCAGCGCGAGGGGCGAGCAGGCAGGGATGGTGAGCGGGTAGCCGGCGGGGCTGTGGGATCGGTGGTCCTCGGTCCGAAGGGTCAGGCGCTGGTCAGGTTGCGGGAGGCGGCGATGACGGCGCTGGTCTGGCTGGCGTCGAGGCTGATCGGTGTCGGGTGGCTGAAGTCTCCGGTCTTTCGCCAGTAGGAGCGAGTGGGCCAGTCCTGGCGACCGGTGGCGTTGATGGCGTTGTGGGCGGCCTTGTCGATGGAGTCGAAGAACAGTGGTCCGAGGACGGTGGCGGTGGCGCGCATCCAGCGCGGCTGCATGCGGAAAATGTCGGTCCGGGCGGTGCCGGCGTTGACAACGCCGGTAAGCAGGCCGGGTTCGGTGGCGGCGAGGTGAGCCGCGTAGTGATGGTTCGCGATCTGGATCGGCTTGCGCATCCGGGTGAAGCTGAACGGGGTGTACTGCGGGAAGTCGGCCATGTCGATCCGGGTCGTCAGGGGTACATGAGCGGTCATCATGACCACGCGCGGGTGTTCGGCGTGACGCAGGGCGGGCAGCAGGAGCTGGGTGAGGTGGTAACGGCTGAGGTAGTTGACCGTGAAAAACGGGTGCAGGCCGTCGGCGGTGCGCAGATCCTCAAACGTCATGACACCGGTGGTGTGCAGGATCGCGTCGTAGCGTTCGTGCGCGGTGAGGAGTTCTCGGGCGGCCTGGCGGACGCCGTCGTGGGTGGACAGGTCCGCCTGCACGAACGAGGCCCGTTCGCGCGTCGCGCCGAAGGAGGCCAGGGCGGACTTGCCCTTACGCGGGTCACGGCCGAGGATGACGACGTGGTGGCCCTGCTGCAGGAGGCTGCGGGCGGACTCGAGCCCGATGCCGCTGTTGCCGCCGCTGACGATGATGTTCTGCATGATGTGGTCCTTGACCTGGGTGTGCGGGGAAGGTCCGCGATGATTCGCGGGGGATGGTCAGAGGCTGTAGGGGCCGAACCGGCCCCCGGCGAGCACGGCCGCCAGCGTCAGCAGGATCGCGTTGGCGGCGATCATCTGCGGTTCGCCGCGACGGGCGTGTGTGATCGCCGCACCCGCCATCAGCAACACCAGTCCGAGTGCCGCGAGAGGCACCAGGATCTCGGCGACGCCGAACACCGCGGGCAGGGTCAGCCCGATCGCGGCCAGGACCTCGGCGGTACCGATGAGCTTCACCGTCACGATGCTGACCTCCGCGGTCCAGCTCAGGCCGGAGGCCGCCCAACTGCTTGGTCGTCCGGGTCAGCTTCATGGTGCAGGTGGCCAGGAACACGACGGCCAGCACGTCCGCGACAACCCACATAGCGACGTGCATTGTCTATCGAACTCCCCGGCCATGACTAAAAGCTTGTAGTTAAGCTAGCAGCATTTCACTACAAGCTACAAGTCAAAACCGTCTGGCATGACTACAAGCTTGTAGCTATGCTGGGGGCATGGACGACACCGAGGCACCCCGCTGGCTCGACGAGGAGCAGCAGCGGATCTGGTACCTGTTCGCCTACGCGCTGATCAGGCTGCCCGCGACGCTGGATACGCAGATGCAGCGCGACGCCGGCATCAGCCAGTTCGAGTACATGGTGCTGTCCTCGCTGTCCATGGCTCCTGATCGCACCTACCGGATGAGCGTGCTGGCCGGTTACACCGCCAGCACCCTGGCCCGGCTCGGCAATGTCGTCACCCGCTTGGAGCGGCAGGGCTGGGTGCGCCGCGCCCCCGATCCGGCCGACGGCCGCTACACCCTCGCCACCCTGACCGATGAGGGTTGGGACAAGGTCGCCGCTGCCGCCCCCGCGCACGTCGCCGAGGTCCAGCGGACCGTCTTCGACCCGCTCACCAAATCTCAGCAGCGACAGCTCGGTGTCATCGCCGAGCGCCTGCTCAAGGCCGCCGACCCGGACGGCCCCCTGAGCCACACTTCCGACCGGTAACCACCGGCTCCCTGCGCCTTTCTTCTCGCGCCTGACAGCAGGTGTCAGGCGTTTCGTCACCATGCCCGAAGGGTTTCGCCTATGCCCACCATCGCCATCGTCGGGGCCGGTCCCGGCCTCGGACTGTCGCTCGCCAAGGTCTTCGGCGGTCACGGCTTCCAGGTCGCCCTCGTCTCGCGCAGCAAGGACAAGCTCGACGCGCTGGTCGCCGAACTCGCCACCGCAGGGGTCACCGCCGCGGGCTTCCCCGCCGACACCGCCGACCAGGCCGCCCTGGCCGGAGCACTCGAGCAGGCCGCCGCACACGTCGGCGGGATCGACGTCCTGGAGTTCTCCCCCTACGCGGGCCTCAACCAGGTCTTCCCGCACGAGGTCACCGTCGACAACCTGCGCCCGGAGATCGAGCACCTGCTCTACGGCGCCGTCACCGCCGCCCAGACCGTGCTGCCCGGCATGCTCGCCGCCGGCACCGGCACGCTGCTGTTCACCACCGGCGGCGGCGCGATCAGCCCGTACCCGATGCTGGCCGCCACCAACGCCGCGCATTCCGCCCTGCGCAACTGGGTCCACAACCTGCACAACATCCTCACCGACCAGGGCATCTACGCCGGCACCGTCGCCATCAACCTCTTCATCGGCGCGACCCCACCGGCCCCGGGCATCCCGCACGCCGACCCCGACGACATCGCCCAGGCCTACTGGGCACTGCACACCCAACGTGACAAGCCCGAGCACATCATCAGCCGGCTGACTACACACCCACCTGCGACCATCGAAAGGTCTTCCGCATGACCGACCTCATCACCGCCGACGCCCAGGTCGCCGCGCTCCAGGCGATTATGGCGCAGTTCGGTGCGTCCACCGACCTGCTCGCCGGCGCCGGCAAGCAGTCCGACGGCGACTCGCCGCAGACCACCGAGGGGCCGTACTACATTCACGGCCACGACGCCCTGTTCCGCCGCGACGTCGCCGACGGCCGCCCCGGCATCCCGCTACAACTGAGCATTCTGGTACGCGACACCGGCGGCGCGCCCCTCAGTGGCGCCGTCGTCGAGGTGTGGCACTGCGACGCCCTCGGCTACTACTCCGGACACCTGGCCCACAACCCGGACACCCTCCCGCAGCTGGACGACGATTCCTCCGACTTTCATGTCCCGCCGACCGACGACTCGCGTTTCCTGCGCGGCCTGCAGCACACCGACGCCAACGGCACCGCAACCTTCGACACCATCTATCCGGGCTGGTACTTCACCCGCAGTGTGCACATTCATCTCAAGATCCACGCTGGCGGACGGGAGATATACACCAGCCAGCTCTACCTGCCGGAGGAACACAACGAAACCGTCGGACAACTGCCGCCCTACAACCAGCACACCACCCTGCAGCGGCTGCCCAACGCCGACGACCTCGTCTACCAGAGCGCCGGCGGCAAAGACCTCCTCCTCGACCTGCAACCCGTAGACCCGGGCCGGCCGGCTACCGGGTTCACCGGCCAGTTCACGGCCACCGTCAGCCCCGCCCGGTAGAATCCGGACAACGACTCTCCGACGGCGCGGGGAGACAGAAGCTCAATCCGTCCCTTTCTCGCCCGCTGGAGACATCGTGAGGTGGCGACCTGGGTGTCGCCCGTTCGCGATCGGTGACGAGACGCAGCTCTGCGGGTGTGCTGGACGTCTACTTCGCTTGGGCAATGCGAGCGAAGAAGTCGAGCCGGTCGATTGTGGCATTGTGATCGCTGACCGCCGTGCTGCCGCAGTCCCACCGTGATGGCGCCTTCAGAAGCGGATACACGTATCGTCAACTTCGCCGAAGAATCGACCACAGAAGGAGCCAGATGGAGAGGCCGATCGAGGTGGTGCGCAGGTTCTGCGCGGCATGGTCCGACAATATCGGGCCTGTCGAGCTGGCTGCATTTTTCACCGATGATGCCGTCTACCACAACATCCCGTTCGCGCCGGTCGCCGGTAGGGAGGCCATCGCCGACAACATCGCCTCGTTCATCCGCCCTGGGCCGCCGGGCATTGAGCGAATCGAGTTCAGGGTCATCAACATCGCGGCTGATGGTCCGGTCGTGATGACCGAGCGGGTGGACGTCTTCACGCTCCCTGACAAGTCGTTCGAGCTGCCGGTCATGGGAACCTTCGAGGTCAATGACGGCAAGATCAAGGCGTGGCGGGACTACTTCGACACGAACCAGTTCACCAGCCGGATGGGATAAGGGGCGGATCCGCTCACCACGAGCTGGTGCAGATCCGGGCGGTGAGCGCGGTCGGCGCGGGGGCGCTGCGGCTGCTGGCCGTGCTGGTACGGGCAGCTGCTGGTAGTGGCGGCGGCGCAGGCGGCGGGGTCGATGGTGTTCACCGCCGCCAGCGGCGCCCACCTCAAGCAGCTTGTGCCGGCAGATTGCGCGCGCGGGCGGCGAGCCGGTTCGAGACCACCATGTGGACCGCGACGTTCGCCGGCCCGCAACTGGGTGGGCTGATGCCTCGTGAAACGTGGCTCCGTGATGGGTGGTAACAGCGGAGTGGAGGGACCCTCGACTGTGAGGGTGGCGCCAGTCTTGTGGATGGTGTTGTGGACGCCGCTGGTGCCCCCAGCGGCCCATGATGCGTCCATGAGAGAACAACGCTCGTGAGTCCGGCGATGCCGAAATCCATCAGGCCGAGAACTGTGCAGGGAGGGGCCGCGCATGTCGCTTGACCCCTCCCTGCCTTCAACGGCGTACTCGTCGACCTACTCGGTGGGGATGATGCCGAGCTGCTGGAGGACTTTCACGCCGTCGTCGAGTCCGACCTCTTCGACGATGAGTCCGTCGGCGACCTTGAGGACGGTCGTGCCGGTGAAGCGGAGCGTCTTGCCGGACGCCGCCGGCACCGCGCCGATGGGCAGGTCGTCGAAGTCGATCGGCCCGGTGTGGGTGCCGCCGCCTTCCCACTGGCCGACCACGTAGTCGCCCTCGGCGATCAGGTCGGCGGTGCCCCAGAAGTTGAGGTCCGGGAACGCGGTGCGGAAGTTGGTCGCGAACGCCCGCACTTCGTCGCGACCGCGCATGGGCTTGTGCAGCGAGTACTCGAAGCGGATGTCGGGGTGCGCGAGCTCGTCGATGACCGCAGGGTTCCAGGGGTTGCCCCAAAACTCGGTGAACCAGCGTCCGACGATGGCCTTGTTCCCTTCCAGCGACATGATGTCGTCCTATTTCTCCTGTGGGTGATCGCCGGCCGGTTGCTGGCCGCCGATACTGGGAAGACGGGTCGGGCGGGTGTTTCGTGAGACCGCCGCCGGGATTCTTTACTCAGATCGCAGCCCGAGCGACAGATAGAAAACTCGGAACGGATGTCGCCCGGCGTCTACAGGGTGGTGTGGCCGGCTTGCTTCGCGGCGAGCGGTGCATGGCGCTTCTGACAGTGGCTGGTGCGGTATTCATAGGTACCGCACCAGCCAGCATGGGCCCGTTGCGTTAAGCAGAACCCTCGACCAGCACACGCCGCTCCTCACGCTGGCGGGCTGCGGCAGCCTGTACTGCGGTCGCCTCACTGCAGCCCCGGGCCCCGAATGATCGCGTCCTTGGCGGCGTCGATTGCCTCCCGCATGGCAGCGCGCCGACGCGCCTGGTCGGCGGTGAGCGGGCTTTCGACCGGCGCCTGGTCGGAGCGTAGCCAGTCGGCGGCGTCGCCGAGCGCCCGGTAGGCGACGGAGAGCTCGGCCTCGGCGTTGGCGAAGACCTCGTTGATGGTGGGCAGGGTGCTCACCGGCCCGGGTCTCGTCGATGATGTGACGAGCGAGCGCGGCATCCCCGCGGTCGAAGCAGAGCGCCCTCGTCGCGCTCGGCGGCGTCATCCTCATCTCCGGCCCCGGCGGCTACTTCGACGCCGCCGGGTACGCGTTCGGGCTCGGCGCCGCCGTCTTCTTCGCCCTCTACACCGTGTCGGCGGAGAAGGTCGGCAAAGCCGCGTCAGGGCTGTCCGGTCTGGCGCTGTCCGTCGTCGTCGCCGCCGTCGTGTCGCTACCGTTCGGCGTCGGCACGATCACCACCGTGACCGGCAGGCAGTGGGCGATCCTCGCGATCTCCGCCGTCGTCGGGATCACGATCCCGTACACGGTCGACACGATCGCCGCCCGGGTGTCCTCCGCCCGGTGGTCGGCACCCTGTTCAGCATCGACCCGGTCATCGGCGCCCTCGTCGGGCTGCTGATCCTCGACCAGGCGGTCCGGCTGCCCGCCGTCGCCGGGATCGGGCTCGTCGTCGTCGCCGGCGCGGCCATCGTCTGGATGTCGGAGGCTTCCACGCCCCCTGCAGCCGACACGCCATCGGACCGCACCGACACCAGCACCGACACTGACACCGGTGATGCGTTGGCGACGAGCGGTACTGATCGGGTCACCCCGCTGCCGTAGCCACATCAAGGCAGGTCACGGAGCATCACGACGCTGCGGTACGTCTTGCCCGGCCACTGTACGGTGTCCACAGCGGTGAACCCCTGGAATGGGCGTCCCGGCTGTGATGACGGGGCGGGTACGTTGTGTCGGGCAGTCTGCTGCCTACGCTGGTTGCTATGAGGGAGTCGCCTGGTTTCGGCGTGCTGTTAGGACGGCTGCTGGCGGTCCGGCGGGCTGACCCGGCAACGGTGGCGCAGACTGCGGGCGTGTCCGTACCGGAGCTTGCCGCGGTGCTGGCCGGCGGCTACGCCGGTGCCGCTCTGCTGCGTCGTTTGGCACCTGCCTTGGATCTGCACGCTGCGGACCTGTTCGTGATCGCCGGTCATGACGTGCCGGGCGACTTGGCCCCGGCGAGCGGCACCCATCCCTGGCACGTCGGGCACGTGATGCGCTCAGCCATGCGTCTGCTCGGGCCGCGTCTTGAACGGCTACATCACTACATCCGCTCGCTTCCGGTGCTTGTGCCTGATGAGCCGCTCCGGCCGGCGCGCGTTCCGCCAGGGCCCGGCGCGCTGGTGATGGGTCTGCTGGCCAACCGGAACATCCGCCCGCACATCGCGCAGCTGCTGCACGACGTAGGCGACGGCCCCTACGTCTCCGACTCGACGATCTACCACGTGGTACGCGGGGAGTCGGCGCTGACTCCGCGTTACATCACTGCATTCGCAGCAGTGCTCGGTATCGAGGCCGGTGACCTGGCCGCCCTGACCGGCGTCGGCCCGTCCACGGACACCGCACGCTTGTACCCTCGCCGGGCCGAACTCGCCGCCTTGGCCTGGGATGCCAGGCGGCTCAACAGCGAGCAACTGTCGCAGGTCGAAGTGCTCGCATCCGACCTGGCGCGGGTTGACGCACCCACGTAGCACAGCCGCTGCCTGCCACGCCACGGGACCGCGTCCAGGTGACCTCCGGGGCTTCGACGTATATCCCGGCGCATTCTCATGCCGCCGTACGGTCGTTGCGTGCCGGATCGATGATCGGCGGGAGTCGGCCGCACGATCGTGTCGCTGAGTGAATGGATGTGCGGTGGATGGCCAGGGTGTCGGGGCCGGGTCGTCTACCCTCAGCTGACCCGCTTCGGCGGGGCGCAGCGGCGTAGCCAGGCGGCGGCCTGGTCCGGCGGCAGTTCGCCCTCGAACTCGATCTGGGCCACCATGCCGGGATAGATCCGAGCGGTCTTCCAGGTGCGTGTCGCCGTCGGGGGGTCGATGACCACCACCCGCACCCCGTCGACGGTGGCGATGTCGGCCGGGATGCCGTTCCACACCCATTCACCGGCGGTGTCGTTGAGGATGATCGTGCCCGTGATGGGCTCATCCAGGTCCAGTACCTCGCCCGTGCTGGCGGGCGACGAGATCGCCGTCGGTGGGCCGCCGACCGGGCCGCCGACCGAGCGATTCGGGTCCGACGAGGAGCCCGGCCAGCAGGGTGTGCAACTGCCGGTGGTCGCCGACACCGGTGAGGCGCAGCCGGAAGCGGGAGTGTCAAGATGTTTTGACACTGCCCAGCGGCCAGGTGACCAAACTCGGGTAGACCAAACCACCCACCCCTCACTTGTCCCGTGCCATCGAAGCTTGTCCGGTGCCATCGAAGTTTGTCCACCGGGCACGATGCTGTCTGAGTGACGCTCGTGGATGAGCTTGTGGTCTCGGCGGCGGTAGACGGTCGATCGACGTTCGCGGTCAGGTTCGTGGACGGAGACGGTGAGGTCCAACGCGGGCGCCTCGGGTCCTACTGGCAGGTGGAGTTCGAGCAGGTGCCGCCGGTACGGCAATTTCGATGGGCCAAAGGGACCGGCAGTTTCGCCGGCTGGTGGTGGTCGGAGACGATGGCGCAGCACGTGGGGTTCGAATCCTGGCTCGAACGCGACCACGCGATGCTGTTGGACCAGGACCGGGATGTGGTGGCGTTTGCGTCGCAGCCGTTCTGGCTGCTGTGGACGCAGCACGGGCGGATGCGTCGGCATGCACCGGATTTCTTCGCTCGGCGCGCTGACGGGACTGCTGTGGTGATCGACGTGCGTCCCGACGATCGCATCGAGCAGGCTGACGCGGAGGCATTCGATGCGACGGCGAGGGCGTGTGCAGAGGTTGGGTGGTCCTACCGGCGGGTCAGTACGCCGGATCCGGTGCTCGTGGCGAACGTGCGGTGGTTGGCGCGGTATCGACATCCTCGTTGCCGGGGCCGGCGCGACGTCGTCGAGGCGCTCTTGGCGGTGTTCGCCGAGCCGACCGGCTTGTTCGCTGGCGTGGCGGAAGTCGGGGATCGGCTTGCGGTGCTGCCGGTGGCGTATCACCTGCTGTGGCGGCAGGTGCTTCGGGTTGACCTGACTACCGAGCCTTTACGGCCGGGGAGCCTGGTCCGGGTGGGTCGGCAGCCATGAGCGGGCCGGCCGTGCTGACAGTCGGGGACCGCGTGCGCGCTGACGCGGCGGTGCGCACCGTGGTCGGGTTCTCAGGCGTGTTGGCGCGGTTGGTTGACGCGTGCGGTGGCATGACCGAGATGCCGCTGACGTCGCTTCAGTCCAGACCGGACTTCGCGGTGCTGGACCGTCCGGCACCCCGGGCACTGCCCGCGACGGGGTTGCTGGAAGGACTGCCCGACGAGGTTGTCGCGCGGGCGTTGTGGTGGGAGCCGCATATTCTCGAGGTGCTGCATGGCGTCCGGCCCGACGCGGCACCGGGCACCTTACCTCGATCGTTGTACGACCCGTCGCTGCACTCGCTGACCAGCAGGGAGCGAGCGAAGGCGGCCGAGTTGTCCGCTGACGGGCAGGCGGTGACCGCCAGAACGGTCAAGTACCATGGAACTGATCTACGAGGCGCAGTACTGCACGAGCACGTGTCAGGTGACGGACCGGTACAAGGCGAACGTCACGGTGAACCCGGGGGCCACGACGACGCGGTTCAACGGAAGCAACCTGTATTTCCCCGATTCCGGGAACTTCCAGAACAAGCACTTCAAGATGTGGTCGGTGTGCCAGGGCTCCGTTTGCGGCTCGGCGGACACGGGCAATCTCCTGAACGCGAGCGTCGACTACCTGAGCGGCTACGGCGACCGGCATGGGAAGGTGCTGACCAGTGCCGTGACGCTGTGGGTGTACTTCGCACCGTGGGCCTCGTACCAGTCGGACGGTGCGAAGACGCACGACGCGGACTGCGAAGCCGCCAGTGTCGGCAATGCGTGTCGGTATAGTTACTGACCATGGCAGACGACGGACAGATCACGCGGTCGGATGTGCTGCCGGTGACGGTCGCCGAGTTCGATCGAGTGCTGCTGGCTGACGAGCGGACCGTGGTCGCGATGGCGGCGGCTCGGGTCCTACCCAGGGCACTCGTCTTTCAGTTTCTGATCCGGCTCAAGGACAACGACGCCGGCACGAATCCGAACCTGGCGTTCGACCTTCCGCATCTGCTACGTCCTGGGGATCTGCGGCTCGGCGTTCGGGCGCAGACAGCGTCCGGTGTGATGGACGTTCCGGTGCATGTGGCCGGCGGCGGTGGCGGAGACGGGAGCTTCGAGTTCAAGATGTGGTTCGAACTCCCGGACGGCGCAACGGCCCTGCAACTGTGGTCTGAGTGGCCGGAACGGAACCTGCCGGAGCGCGGTACCGACCTGGACCCGGACCTCATCCGCCAAGCGGCGGCCCGGTGCGCGCCGCTGTGGTAGGCGCCACCAACAGCTAGATCCGTCCGGATCCGGGCGGTACAGACACGTCGGCGGTCCCGGGGCATGTTCTCCGGGACCGCCGACGCCAGGTACCCATCGGGCTGCGTCCGCTCATCGACCGTCGCGGCGGACCGGTTGACGTCGAGGACGCTCGGGCCCGCTGGTCCGAGCACATCACCGCGGCCGCGGCCGGCACCATCACTGTGAATCACCCGCGACCGGTACCAGTGGGCAGCCCTGGTGCCGATGAGCGAGGTCACCGAAATCTCCCTCCACCTGCTGACCTGGCCGGTGTCCGAGGCGCGGGCCAAGCCCGGCCACCTTCGTCGGCGAGGTCCACGACCTAGACCCCCGCGTGCAGGTGCTCACCCGCCACCGCCGGCCCGTCGCCCCGCTCATCGACCCATCGTCCTGGTCGACCGGCCGAAGCCCGCCACCCGGCATGGAACAGGCCCTGCGGTTGCACCGCCACCAGCCCGGATCGCTGGTCGCGCAGGCCAAGTACCTACACCAGCGCACCGGTGGGCTGATCAGCAGCCTGTCCCACATCATCCGTGCCGCCGCGATCTACGCCATTGTGGAGGGCAGCGAACAGATCACCCGGGACCTGCTGGATGTCATTGTGGTCGACCACGCCACCGAGTCCGCCTCACCCAAACCACCCCGATCCCGTCAGACCAGCCGGTGAGCGTCACGATGCTCGAGCACATGTTCCGGGCCGGTCCCCGCCGGGCGCTGCCCCGCACCTGCCGCCCCGCGCAGGACGAGACCACCGGCTCCTACCTGCTGCGGCTGGTCACCGCCAACCGGATCACCGGTGCGGACCTCGTCGACTACCTCACCGCCGGAACGTCGCAGTCCATCGCGAAAGTCAGCCTCGGCGCGCTGGCCAGCGCCAGCGGGCAACCATCCATCGTGCTGGCCTACGCGCTGCCCGAACTGCGATCTCAATACCCCGAGCCGCACGGGATGGCGCTACGGGGACGCACTCTGCCCGGCAAACCCAACACCGTGCGCCCCGCCTGCCGCCGCTGCACCAGCATCCGCACCAGCGCGGAGCGCATCGACATGTGGTACCGGCACGACCACAACATCTGCCTACGTCACCACCTCTGGATCGGCCCCGGCGCCGAGCATCCCCGAGACCAGGCCGACCTGGCCTGGCACCCGGAGATCGAGCACGCCCAGGTCCGCCACCGTCGCCTCATCCGCGCGCACGGACACGGCATCGTGCACACCCGCCGCTCGCGAAGTCTGGGAACTCTTGACCTACCGCGGCTGGGGACTGCCCTACGCTCTGGCCCGCGACATTGCCCTGCCCCGCCGGTTCGGCCACCAGGACTGGCCGGCCGACGCCCGGGACCCGGTCCACCGCGCGGCCACCTATCCCGAGGTCATCACGCTCAGCGAACTACTGGTCTCGCCCGATTGGCGACCATTCGCCATGTCGGCATCCGCTGCCGACCGTGACCGGTTCCGCGTCGAGTTCCAACGCCGGCTCCCACCGGCATACCACGACCTGGCCAACGCCGACCTTCAACTGTTCGCCATTGTCCGGCACTCGTCGGTCGCTCAGTGGCACGACCCAGCGCCCGAGACCCTCCCATCCACACCAGCGCAAGGAGCTGACCGGTGACAGCAACCGCGACACCGTTGGAAGACGGCGACACATCCGGGCCGACGAAAAGGAACGCAGACGACTGGTTGGCAGACACCCGGACCTCCTACGACACGGTCGCCGACAGCTACGCCGACTACATCCGCGACGCACTGGCTGGGGAACCGTACGTGCGCGCGGCTCTGGTGTTGTTCGCCGACCTGGTCCACGCCGCCGGCGGCGGGCCCGTGGCGGACGTGGGCTGCGGACCAGGACATGTCACCGCTCACCTGCACACGCTGGGCCTCGACGCCTTCGGCGTCGACCTGTCGCAGGCAATGATCGACGTGGCTCGGCGCGACCACCCCGGCCTTCGGTTCGAGGTGGGATCGATGACGGACCTGCACCTTGCCGACGCCTCGGTTGCCGCTCTGCTCGCCTTCTGGTCGCTGATCCACATCCCGGACGACGCGATTCCCACGGTTCTCGGGCAGTTCCGGCGGGTGCTGCGCCCCGGCGGACCACTTCTGCTCGGCTTCCACGTCGGCGACGAGTCCCGGCTGAAGACGCAGGGCTACGGCGGCCACCCGATGAAGGTTTACGTTCACCGCCGCCAGCCCGACCAGGTGGCAGCCTGGTTGCGCGAAGCCGGATTCACGGTCAAGGCTCAAATGCTGCTCGACCTCGACCAGAGCGCCTCAGGAGCGGTCCTCTTCGCGCACCGCCAGCCCTGACCTCGCCTGCGATTCGCCTGGCGTCCGCCACATTGAATGAGACGTCGATCCGCATTCGGCGTCACAGCGACAACTTCGATGAGACTTCATCTCGAACCCGTCTCATCGAAGTTGTCCTTTTCCAGGTCACAACCCTGCACTTCGCCAACTTGACTGCGACAGGACACCACTGGCTCGCGCGGCCGGCGCCGCCATGCGACCGGCGGGCATCTTCCACATTCTGTTCTCGATCATCGGCGTGTACATCGCCGCGCGGGTCATGAGCGGGCGCGGACGGCCCACCAGCTCCGTTCGTTCGTAGCGCCGTCGTCCTCAACGCTGCACGCAACGGCGGTCGCCGGATCCGTTTCGTGGCGGCCGTGCCGGGTACGAAGCGCGATTCGAAGCAATGCTGCAGTACCCCTACGGATGCGGGAGACGAGTCCGTGCTCGCCGTCGGTGAGGCCTGTGTCCGGGTACCGGACGGTGGCGTGGCCGCTGGATCCGGGGCGGAGGGAGGGATCATGAACTGCCGGACGCAGGTGTTGCTCGCCGCCGGGGTGGGTTATCTCCTGGGGCGCCAGCACAAGTTGCGTTGGGGGCTCGTCCTGGCCGCGGCCGCTGCGGCCGTCGGCCGGATCAGCGGGCCGGGCGACATCCTGCAGCGGGGGGTGCGGGCACTCAGCGGATCCAAGGAGCTGGGCAGACTCGCCGAACTCGGTGCTCCCCTGGTAGCGGCGGGCAAGGACGCGGCCAGGACCGCCGTCACCGGTCAGATCGAATCGGTCACCGATCGGCTTCGTGAGCGTGCCGATCTGCTGCGTCGGCCCGGTGGCGGGCGCTGGGCTCGCGAGGCGGAGCCGGAAGAGGAGAGGGCCCGGCCGCGGCGCCGTCCTAGTGCGGAGCGCGAGGAGTACGAGGAATACGAGGAGGAGCGGCCCCGGCGTCGTCCCGCGGCTGCGGCGAGCGAGGAGGGATACCCGCAGGAGGAGCGAACCCGGCGCCGGCCCCCAGCCGCGCCACGTGCCGAGGAGGAGGACGAAGAGTACGACGAGCCGGACGACGAGGAGCGCGAGGCGCCGTCGGGCGTCGCCCGTTCACGTCCCGATGCCGGTCGGCCGCCTGTGCGACGGCGGGGGAGGTGATCTGCTATGGCGTCGAAATCGGATGGTCGTGCGGGGACGGGTATCGGGCAGAAGATCGCCGAGCTGCTGCTGGGGGAGTTGCGCAATCTGGCCTCGGCCGCCGGTGAGCGCGCGCTGGCCTCGGTCGGTGACAAGGTCGGGTCGGTGACCGAGCGGCTGACGGAGTACGCCGAGGGCAGCGGCAACACCGGCCTGGTGGCGGCCGTGACCGGCGCGAAGAAGATGGCCGAGGGGCGTTCTCCGTCCTCGGCGATGGTCAGTGGCGGGCTGGCCGGCATCAAGGAGAAGGTCAAGGGCTTGTTCGGCCGCGGTAAGGGCAAGGGCGCGGACAAGAACTTCAACCGGAAGGTCACCAACATCGTTGAGACGCTCGACGTCGGCGTTCCGCTGCGGGTCGCGTACAACCAGTGGACGCAGTTCCAGGACCTGCCGAGCTTCATGAAGAAGCTCGAGAACGTCAAGAAGGAGTCCGACGAGAAGAGCGGCTGGAAGGCGCAGGTCTGGTGGTCGCACCGTGACTGGGAGGCGACGATCGTCCAGCAGATACCGGACTACTGCATCGTGTGGCGCTCGAAGGCGGCGAAGGGGCGCGTCGATGGCACGGTGACGTTCCACGAGCTGGCGCCCAACGTGACCCGGATCCTGCTGGTGCTGGAGTACCACCCGCAGGGCCTGTTCGAGCAGACGGGGAACCTGTGGCGGGCCCAGGGCCGTCGCGCGCGGCTGGAGTTCAAGCACTTCCGGCGGCACGTCATGACGCGCACGATCCTGAACCCGGACGAGGTCGAGGGCTGGCGCGGCGAGATCCGCGACGGCGAGGTCGTCAAGGACCACGAAACAGCACTTCAGGAAGAGCAGGAGCAACAGGAGCAGCAGGGCCGGGCCGAGCGGGGCGAAGAGGAGCCCTACGAGGAGGCGCCGGAGGAAGCCGGCAAGGAACCGGGCGGGGAGAAGCCTGAGGAAGAAGAAAAGCCTGAGCGAGAAGAGAAAGAGCCTGAGGAAGAACCGGAGCAGGAGCCGTCGTCGCGAAGGCGGTAGACGGGTGCCCGGACGAGAGCCCGGGTAACCGAGGAGTGAAACACCATGACCACGGCTGTGCTGTCGCGTTAGCGAGCGGCGCAGCCGGCGGTGTTGAGTTCGCGCAACGGCTCCCGTACGTCCGCGCATGACACCGTACGCGTTGAGGATCCGCGACCTTCCGCATGTCCGCTTGGACCCGGCGTAGACCAATGCGCCCGCGACGAGGACGACGTGCCGCCCGCACCCGCGACGTCGCGGCGCATGGCGCCCTGGTAGGGGCATGCGGTTGTGGCGCTACGCGGGCGGCGGCGCCGGCGCGGACATGACCACCTCGCGCCGCCGCCGCAGCCAGCCGTTGCAGCATCTGCTGCACGACCGGGGCCCGCCAGTGCACGTCGACGACGCCGGTGTCCTGCCCGGCCGGCTGCGCGTGGCCGCGAGCGACCGGCACGACCCCTGGTGCTGCGGATCGCCGACCGGGACCTGGACCCGACGGGGCCGGACCCGCGGGGGGCGTGGGAGCGCACCGGGGCCGCCTGACCCGAATTCGTGGCCACCGCACCGAACCAGGTGTGGTCGTGGGACATCGAGCGCCATGAGGCGCCACGAACCGAGTGGAAGTGAGAGACCATCACCGCTGTCCTGTCGCGGCAGGGCGGTAAAGCAGGGGGCAGCCTGATCCGGAAAGATGCTGGGGAAGGTGGGAAGCAGTCCCGACAACGACGGGATGCACCGGCACTACCGGACGGTGCGGGTTCGGCAAGCGAGACGGGAAGGTGGACGCGAGGAACCAGCGCTGTAAGCCCCCCAAGAGCTACCGTCAGCTCGAATCCGGTGGATACGGGCTGGATTGCGGTGCTTTCCCGCCCTTTCATGACGGGCGGAGAACTTCTGGGCTGGTTGATGTCGCCGGTCAGGCCACGGTGAAGGTCTGCGGCGTAGCCGTGGCGATACCGCAGGGGCATAGCTGGCCACCTCACCTGTCGATCGGTCGTGGTGAACGTGGGAACCGCCCCGGGGTTCCCGTCCGGGGCCCGCCAGCCGGGCGGGTCGCGGCGGGTTGGCGCGTCGTCAGCCGATGGCTGCGGGGTGGGGCGGAGGGCTGGTAGTAGTCCGAGGACGGGGAAGGCCGTCCACAGGGCGAAGCGGCCCAGAGGGGTTGCGCATGTGAGGCAATGCGATGGTTGGAGGCGCTGGTGAATACCGGTGAGCCGTGGCCCACCTCGATGAGGCGTGGCCACGGGTGCGGCGGATGTAGACCAAGCTGCACCTATGGGCGACCACAGATCCCGGTCGCCGGTTTCAAGATCTGTTTCAACCTCGTCTATCAGCCGGACTTCTCACCGTGGCGTGGGAACGGGTGACGGGTGCGTCAGGGCGGGGATGCGGCCGCCGGCGAGCAGTATGTTGATCTGCCGCTCGGACAGCCGGTGCTGGGCCTGCTGGGTCGTGTCGCGGGTGGCGTTGCGGACGGTGATGCCGGTGCCGGCGTGCAGTGCCTGCGCCACGTTCCGCACGATGAGCCGGTCGCCGACCTCAGGTGTCGGGCCGTCGTACTCCAGCGGCAGGACACCGAAGTTGATCAGGTTCTGCCAGTGGATGCGGGCGTAGGAGCGGGCCAGGACGAGCCGGAGGCCGAGCGAGCGCGGCGCGAGGACCGCGTGTTCGCGCGAGGAGCCTTGACCGTAATTGCGGCCGGCGACGATCGCGTGGGCGCCCTGGCCCCGGACGCGGGTGACGTACTCGTCGTCGACCCGGGCGAACGTGAACTCGGCCAGCTTCGCGATGTCGCTGCGGTAGGGCAGCGCCTCCGCGCCGGCCTGCAGGATCTCGTCGGTGGACAGGTCGTCCCCGACCGCGATCGCCACGGTCGCCTCGAGCTCGTCGGGCATCGGGTCGAGGTCGGGCAGCGTGCCGATGCTCGGCGCCTTGTCCAGCCGGACCTGGACGGCCTCGTCGGCGGGGGGCGGCGGTTCGAGCATGGCCCGGTTCACCGCCGACCGGTTCGGCAGGGACAGCGGTGGGCAGGCGATGCCGAGCCGCCGGGGGTCGGTGATCTCGCCGGTCAGCGCGGCCGCGGCCGCGGTTTCGGGCGAGCACAGCCAGACCCGGTCGTCGGCGGTGCCGGATCGGCCGGGAAAGTTCCGCGGCATGGTGCGCAGGCTGTTGTGTCCGGCCGCCGGGGCCTGCCCCATGCCGATGCAGCCCAGGCAGCCGGTCTGATGCAGCCGCGCCCCGGACTGGATCAGCGAGAGGGTCGCGCCCATGCCGGTGAGATCGGCGAGGATCTGCCGCGACGACGGGTTGATGTCCAGCGACACCTGCGGATGCGCCTGCCGGGCGGCGAGCACCGCCGCCACCATCGCGAAGTCGCGCAGGCCCGGGTTGGCCGAGGACCCGACCACGACCTGGTGCACCGGTGTGCCGGCGACCTGCGCCACCGGCACGACGTCGCCGGGCGAGCCCGGGCGGGCGATCAGCGGCACGAGGCTGGACAGGTCGATCTCGTCGGTCAGGTCGTAGCCGGCGCCGTCGTCGGCCGTCAGCCGCGTGAAGTCGGCCGCACGGTCCTCGGCGGCCAGGAACTCGCGCACCCGGTCGTCGGCCGGGAACACCGTCGTCGTTGCCCCCAGTTCCGCGCCCATGTTGGCGATCACGTGCCGGTCCATCGCCGTCAGCCCGGCCAGGCCCGGCCCGTGGTACTCGATGATTCGGTGCACGCCGCCGTCGACGCCGTGGCGGCGCAGCATCTCCAGGATCACGTCCTTGGCGCTGACCCAGGCCGGCAGTTCGCCGGTGAGGTGCACGCCCCAGATCTCGGGCATGACGAGGTAGAGCGGCTCGCCCGCCATGGCCGTCGCCACGTCCAGGCCGCCCACCCCGATCGCGAGCATGCCCAGCGAGCCGGCCGCGCAGGTGTGCGAGTCCGACCCGATCAGCGACTTCCCGGGCACGCCGAAGCGCTGCATGTGCGTCGGATGTGAGACGCCGTTGCCCGGTTTGGAATACCACAACCCGAAGCGGCGGCAGGCCGAGCGCAGGAACAGGTGGTCGGCCATGTTCCGCTCGTCGGCCTGCAGCAGGTTGTGGTCCACGTATTGCACCGACACCTCGGTGCGCACCCGATCCAGGGCGAGTGCCTCCAGCTCCAGCATCACCATCGTGCCTGTGGCGTCCTGGGTCAGCGTCTGATCGACGCGCAGCCCGACCTCCTGGCCCGGCACCGGCTGACCCGCCACGAGGTGGGATCGGATCAGCTTCTGCGCGACATTCAGCGGCGCCATACCGGCCGGTTACCCGACGGACCAGACCTCAACCCAGGTCCCGGCCACCGCTGCCACCCCGGCACATGGCTGGTGCCTATCGCAAAATCTCCATTGCCAATGATCGAGGCCCCAGGACCGGACAACGACGTGCGCTCTTGGATTCCGGCGACGAGTTGGCACCTACCCTCATCCTTTTATCCGGTTGTAGCGCTTCCGCCGTCTTCGAGGCGGGACTGCCGAACGCTCGTGCAGGACGGCGACGCCGGTCATGAAGTACGCTCCGCCGCACGCTGGGTTGGCCGCCGCGGCAGTGGGTAGCCGTCCAACATGACTGTTACGCCAACGCAGGTGCAGCGGTCCCTCGGCGACATGGACTACCCGACGGACAAGCAGCACCTCGTGGAACACGCCCGCGAGCACGGTGCCGGCAGCGACGTGGTCCAGACCCTGCAAGCCATGCCCGGCGAACGGTTCAACTCACAGAACGACGCCAGCCAGGCCATCGGTAAGCAGACACAGACCCAACAGCAGGACGTCGTGGACATCCTGCTCACCCAGCACGGTGAGATCAAACAACTCTTCGCACAGGTAGCGTCCGCCCGGGGCCGGCGGAAGGAAGAGCTGTTCCACGACCTCGTCCGGCTGCTGGCCATTCACGAGGGCGCGGAGGAGCAGATCGTGCATCCAGCCGCACGCAGCATCATTCCCAACGGCGCCCAGATCATCGACGAACGGCTCCACGAAGAGTCTGATGCCAAACAGGCACTGTCCGACCTCTACGACATCGGCGTGGAACATCCGGAGTTCGACCGGCACCTCGCCGTGCTCCACGAGTCGGTCTCGGCCCACGCAGCCCAGGAGGAACGCAAGGAATTCACGCAGCTTCGCCAGCACGCCGACGGGCAACGGCTCCGACGGATGGCCAGTGCGTTTGAGGCAGCGGATGCGCTGGCGCCCACGCGTCCCCACCCCGCCACCGGAGAGTCGGCCATCGCCAACCTGTTCGTCGGACCGCCGGTTGCGGTGTTCGACAAGGTCCGCGACGTGATGCGCGACTGGCGCAAGCGGGTCGGCGAGGGGTGACTGATCGCGGCCACCGAGCTGTCGGGCCAGGGATAGGTCCGGTCCCCGATACATTGTCCGGTGCCAGTGCGAGGGGATCATCCGTCGCCGCCAGCGCCATGGTATCGGGCCGATGAGGTAACCGTGAGTGTGATCAGCGCCCAGGCGGCGCACCGTCCGATCGGCGATGCATGGCGAGGCGGTAGATGGTGAAGGTCGCCGCACCGATGATCATGCCGAGCTGATTCCGGGACGTCGGCAGCACCCGTGAACGGGAACGTGACCATGAGGCTGTCCAGCGCCGCCGACGGCGCCGGTGGAGAACACGTTGGCGAATCGATTCGGTGCTATAACGAGCGACACCGCGGCGAACGCCAAGACGGACAAACCACCGGCCAGCGCCTCCGTCGCGCAGCATCGCAGTGAGCGGGCATAGCCCGATCGAGTCGTTCGGGCAATGCCATATGCGCCTGGAGCCAGGTACCCCGGTGCTCGACGGTCTCTTGATCAAGAACAGGCCCAGTTTTACGTGATGCGGCGGCGTGTGTTCGCGTACCACGTTGCTGAATTGGCCCGCCCGCGGGCGGTAGCGCCTCGGCATCGGCCGGCGAGCGCCGAACGGTCGTCATCGGGCAGCGGACACGCGACAGTGTGCGGCCCCACCGCTGCGAGCCGCGCACGGTCACTGTCCGCGGCGTCCTTGACGATCTCTCGCTGCGCGCCCAGGGCCGTCACGTTCCACCGCCTCCGCAAGCACGCCCGGCTCCACCAGATCGTCGGCGATGGTCCGCACCTTTCCCGGTATGGCGCCGTCGTTGACCCGCCGCAGCACCTCAGCCAGGATCTCCGTCGCCGTCGGCAGCCTCTCCATGCCGGGCAGTAGACCATGCGCGAGTAGGTACGCGCTGATTTCCTCAGCCGGTTCACCCTGGCGCTCCCCACGTACCACATTCCGAGTACCCCACCGTGTCACCCCGCCAACGCCGGAATTCCCCGCCGGGCGAGGTCATGGCGACCGTGATGGGTAGCCCTCCGCGGGTGAGGTCACGTTTATGCCGGAACACCAGCCACACCGCAACAGTGTTTGGCCTGTCGGCCGCCGTCGCGTTCACAACCGACCTGTTTCCGCACCTCGGTGCCCTCGTCGGCGGCGCCGACCCCGGCCTCGAGCGGGTCGAGGCCCGCGAAGCGCTGAAGCCACTGCTGGCCGCGCTGCCGGACCGGGAGTGGTAGATCGTCACGATGCGGTTTTTCGGCAACTGCACCCAATCGCAGATCGCCGCCGAGCTCGGCATCTCCCAAATGCACGTCTCCCGGCTGCTGCGCCACCCTCGACACCCTGCGCATCGGCCTCCTGGCCGACTAAATTGAAATAGATCTGCGGGATGCCGGCGGCACTTCCGGACGCAGCGGTGGGGCCGCACACTGTCGCGTGTCCGCTGCGAGCAGCGGGGTGGCGCCGTCGGCGTCGGCGTGCCGCCCGCTGACGGTGAACGTGACCCGGCCGCCGGACGTCACGTCGGGCCGGAATCGCTCCACATGCAGCCGGTCGCGGAGCCCAGTGCGTCGCCAGTGCCGCTCGGCCTGCTCGAGCAGACCGGCTGGCCCGCAGGCCCAGACATCGCGGTGATGCCAGTCCCGGCAGATCCCGCGCAGCTGCGCCATCGTCAGCCGGCCGCCGCCACGGGTGTACCACTCGTGCAAACCGCAGCCGCGGAAACCGGGCGGCCAGGGCCCGCAGCTCCACACCGAAGATGACGTCCTGCGCGGTCGGCGCCGAGTGCACCAGCACCACGTCCGGCGTCTCGCCCTGCGCGGCCAGGCTGCGCAGCATCGCCGCCACCGGGTGATCCCGCTACCGGCCGTCAGGAACAGCAACCGGGCCGGCAAAGGCTCCGGCAGTACGAACTCACCCTGCGCCGGTGTGAGGTGGACGATGGTTCCCGGCGCCGTCCGACGCGCCAGGTAGGGGGAGACCAGCCCGTCCCGGGCTTCCTTCACCGTGATCGTGATAACCCGTCGGCCCGCTCCGGCAGCGAGGACACCGAGTAGCTGCGCGCATGCCGCACCCCGCCGACGTCCACGCCGACCCGTACGAACTGCCCGGCCCGATGCCGCCCCCAGCCACGCCCGGGACGGATCACCAGGCTGGCCGCGTCCGCGGTCTCCGGCACTACCGCCTCGACCCGCCCACGCACCTCCCGGGACGACCACAGCGGATTGAGCAACCCGAGATAGTCGTCCGGCACGAGCGGCGTGGTCAACCACGCGGCGGCCCCGAGCAGGCGCTCGCGAACGCTGAGCCGGCTTGCTCCCCTGACCGCCTCTGCCATGGCCCCGGTCTTGGCTTCGGACGCAAGAGCCAACCCGCGCACCCCCTTCACGTCGACTGTCACCTGCCCTGCCCCGACCGGCACCTAACCTCGCCCCGCGGCTGAGCGACCGGATGACGCCCGGTTCGCCAGGCAACCGGTACGCCGAGATCGCCCCGAAAGGTCGCGACCTCTGCGAACGGTTCGGGTTCCGGTACACGGCGCTCGCACCATGCCCTTCGTGTCGGCCAGGACGCATCAGATCCTGCGGGAGAGTTGTCGGAGTGTCCGCATGGCGGATCGGCGTACGTCTCATGACCGTCTTCGCCGATGCGGTTGGCTGGCCATGTCTGCGCGGTGACCTTGTGTCTGCCAGCAGCGCGGACCGATGAGGTTTTCGCGCAGCGTCCGTCTGTACGTATGAGATCGACTGACGAGAGGCTGGCATGATGCGGAAACTGATCTTCGGCATGAATGTGACCCTGGACGGCTACATCGCTGCGCCCGGCGGCGACCTCGGCTGGAGTGGCGGTGAGGGACCGGACTCGTCGCCGAGCGATGAGCTGTTCCAGTGGTGGTCCGACCGGGTGGGGGCGACGGGCCTGGCGCTGTATGGGCGCAGGCTGTGGGAGGCGATGAGTTCCCACTGGCCGACCGCCGACCAGCAGCCCGGCGCCACACCGGCGGAGATCGAGTACGCCCGCCGCTGGCGGGACATGCCGAAGGTGGTGTTCTCCTCGACGACCAGCACGGTCGACTGGAACACCCGCCTGGTCACCGGCGACGCGGTCACCGAGATCACCCGGCTCAAGACAGAGGACGCCGGCCCGATGGACATCGGCGGCGCGACGCTCGCCGGGGCGGCCATGCGGGCCGGGCTGATCGACGAGTACATGCTGGTCACCGTGCCGGTCCTGGTGGGCGGCGGCACGCCGTTCTTCACCGCGCTGGACAGCTGGGTGAACCTGAACCTCGTGGAGACGCGGACATTTCCCGGCGGCGTCGTGCTGACCCGATACGAGACGAGGCGATGAGCACGGGCCAGTTGCTCGGTTCGTGAGGCCGGGTCGAAATCCTTCCTGACGTTCTTCGGGCATCACGATGCCCCGCCGGCAACGCCGGCGGGGCGGTGGTGTTCGCGTTGTCGCGTTGGTGTTCAACCGGTCGGGGTGCTCATTCCGCGGTGACTTCGGTGACGCCGGCCCGTGGCGCTGGACTCGTCGACGACGGGGACTTGTCTGATCACAGTGTCGGGGGCAGGTCCAGCCATGGTTTGTCGGTGGCGTCGAATCCGGTGAGCTCGGCGATCTTCCCGTCGACGATGTGCAGGACCGCGATGTTGAACAACCGGTACTCCGGGTCGTCAGGGGTGCGGAGGTACAGCGCGGCGGCGGGCATGCGGTTGACCGTCGTGGCGATACAGCGCCAGTCGTCGTAGCCGGGCTGGAAGAGCCCACCGCAGACCCAGCCGTCCACCGCGTCCTTGGCCGTGATGACCGAGGTGCCCGCCTCGGGCAGCATCACGAAGCGCAGGTCGTCGCGCAGCAGGGACATCAGCCCGTCGAGGTCGTTGCGCTCATGGGCGTCGATGTACGACTTCACCACGCCGCGCTCGTCACTCGACAGCTCGTGGGCGGCGGGTCTCCGCCAGTCGAGGCGGCGGTCGGGCAGCTGCTCGCGCATCGTCACGCGCGCCCGCTGCAGCGCGCTGGTCACCGATGCGATGGTCAGCTCGAGGGCGTCGGCGGCCTTCGCCGCCGGCCAGCCGACGACGTCGCGCAGGATGAACACCGCCCGCTGCCGCGGCGGCAGGTGCTGGACGGCGACGATGAACGCCAGCTCGATCGTCTCCCGCGCCACCACCGATTCCTGCGGGTCCTCGGGGAGCATCCGGTCGGGGTACGGCTGCAGGTACAGCACCTCGGAGCCGGAGTCCGACAGCCCGGACGGTACGGGTGTGCGGTCATTGCGCTTCTCCAGGAAGTCCAGGCAGACGTTCGTCGCGATCCGGTACAGCCAGGTCCGCAGGGCAGCGTGGCCCTTGAACGACTCCCGCTTGTGCCACGCTCGCAGGAACGTCTCCTGCGTCATGTCCTGGGCGTCCTCGTAGTTCGCAAGCATCCGGTAGCAGTGCACCTGCAGCTCACGCCGGTGGCGCTCCGTGATGAGCGCAAACCGCGCCGTATCGCCTGAGCGAACCACCGCGATGAACGAGGCCTCGTCAGCGCCCAGCGATCTAGCGTCGGTCATGGTCACCAATCCTTCCAACGGTGCGAGGGGGCTACCAGAACCGACGACGTGGCGGAAGAATTCTGATCGGTGAAGCCGCTGACACCGGGCCGTTCGTCAGGGCGGATGGGTCGGGTCGATCCAGGGTAGCTGCTCCAGGTCAGACACATGCCGCCGTAGTACCCGATGAACACCTCGTCCAGGACCCACATCAGCATCAACGCCGTTGCGTTTGGTGATTGGCGGCGGTGTCAAGGGGGCCTGCAGATGCGAACGGGACTTCTGGTAGATCAACTTGTGTCGAGCAACTTGA
>NZ_JBFAZX010000041.1:0-46703 GCF_040689395.1 Dactylosporangium sp. NPDC051484
GGGAAACGCCCGGTCCCATTCCGAACCCGGAAGCTAAGCCCTCCAGCGCCGATGGTACTGCACCCGAGAGAGTGTGGGAGAGTAGGACGCCGCCGGACAAATTTTCGATCGAGGGCCGCCCATCTGGGCGGCCCTCGACTCGTTTCACCGGGTCGAGCGCAGGTGGCGCACCCCGGTCGGGAAGGATGAAGTCGTGAACGCAACGCCACACGACGGCAAGGGCCAGGACGGCAACGGCAACGGCGGCCCGCGGCGGCCGCACAGGGACACCGGGCCGGCTCGCGGTCGCGACGCCCGTGGCCGCGATGATCGCGGTCGCGACGATCGCCCCAGGGGCGGATTCCGCGACGGTGGCGCTCCGCGGGGTGATTCGCGGGGCGATCGGCCTGAGCGCGGCGGGGCAGGCGGCTACCGGGGTGGTTTCTCGGGTGGACCGCAGGACCGTGACAGTGGCTTCCGTGAGCGCAGTGGCGGCTTCCGTGACCGCGACGGTGGGCCGCGTGGGGACCGTCCGTCCGGCTTCCGTGACCGCGACGGTGGGCCGCGTGGGGACCGTCCGTCCGGCTTCCGTGACCGCGACGGCGGGCCGCGTGGGGACCGTCCGTCCGGTGGGTTCCGTGACCGTGACGGCGGCAGCCGTGGCGAGCGTCCGTCCGGTTTCCGTGACCGTGATGGCGGGTCCCGTGGCGACCGTCCGTCCGGTGGGTTCCGTGACCGCGACGGCGGGCCGCGTGGGGACCGTCCGTCCGGTGGGTTCCGTGACCGTGATGGCGGGCCGCGTGGGGACCGTCCGTCCGGTGGGTTCCGTGACCGTGACGGCGGCAGCCGTGGGGACCGTCCGTCCGGCTTCCGTGACCGCGACGGCGGGCCGCGTGGGGACCGTCCGTCCGGTGGGTTCCGTGACCGTGACGGCGGCAGCCGTGGCGAGCGTCCGTCCGGCTTCCGTGACCGCGACGGCGGGTCCCGTGGCGAGCGTCCGTCCGGCTTCCGTGACCGCGACGGCGGGCCGCGTGGGGACCGTCCGTCCGGAGGGTTCCGTGACCGTGACGGCGGCAGCCGTGGCGAGCGTCCGTCCGGCTTCCGTGACCGTGATGGCGGGTCCCGTGGCGAGCGTCCGTCCGGCTTCCGTGACCGCGACGGTGGGTCCCGCGGTGAGCGGCCCGGCGGTGGGTTCCGTGACCGTGACGGTGGCAGCCGCGGTGAGCGTCCGTCCGGGTTCCGTGACCGTGACGGTGGGCCGCGTGGGGACCGTCCGTCCGGAGGGTTCCGTGACCGTGACGGTGGCAGCCGTGGTGAGCGTCCGTCCGGCTTCCGGGAGCGTGATGGCGGGCCGCGTGGGGACCGTCCGTCCGGGTTCCGGGACCGTGACGAGCGGCCGTATCGGGACCGTGACGGCGGGCCCCGTGGTGAGCGGGCCGGCGGTGGGTTCCGGGACCGCGATGGCGGGTCCCGTGGTGAGCGTCCGTCGTCGGGTTTCCGTGACCGTGACGGCGGCAGCCGTGGCGAGCGTCCGTCCGGTTTCCGGGACCGTGACGGCGGGTCCCGTGGTGAGCGTCCGTCCGGCTTCCGCGACCGCGACGGCGGGCCGCGCGGCGAGCGTCCGTCCGGCTTCCGGGACCGCGACGGCGGGAATCGGCCCGGGTCTCGGGACCGTGACGGGGACAAGCGCCCTGGTGGGTTCCGGGACCGGGATTCCGGCGGGCGCGACGGCGGGTTCCAGCGCGGCGAGGGGCTGCGGCGCACCGACGCCGGCGGGTACCGGCCGCGGACGAGTGACCCCGGGTTCGTCAGCAGCGAGGAAACGGGCGAGGAGACGGTTAGCCGGGTTGCCGATCCCGTGCTCGCGGACGACATCGAGGCATCGGAACTCGACCGGGAGGTCCGGGCGGAGCTGAGCTCGCTCGCGCGGCCCGTGGCCGAGGAGGTCGCTCGTCGGATCGTCGCGGCGGGGCAGCTGATCGACGACGACCCCGAGCTCGCGCTTGCGCATGCGCTCGTGGCGCGTCGGAAGGCGTCCCGGATCGCGGTGGTGCGCGAGGCGGCGGGTCTCACGGCGTACCACGCCGGGGAGTGGCAGACGGCGCTTGGAGAGCTGCGGACGTACCACCGGATGAGCGGGCGGCAGACGCACATCGCGGTCATCGCGGACTGCGAGCGGGGGCTCGGTCGGCCGGAGAAGGCGATCGACCTGTTCCGGACCGCGGACCGTGAGCGGCTGTCGGCCGAGGAGATCGTGGAGTTGCTCATCGTCGCCGCGGGTGCCCGCGGGGACATGGGGCAGCACGACGCGGCCGTCGCGATGCTGCAGGTGCGGGAGCTCACGTCGGCGCCGGAGGCACCCTGGGCCGCGCGGCTGCGGTACGCGTACGCCGATGCGCTGCTGCGTGCCGGGCGGCGGGAAGAGGCGCGGGAGTGGTTCGCCCGGGCCTCGGACCTGGACGAGGACCTACGCACCGACGCGGCGGAGCGGCTGCTGGAGCTCGACGGGATCACGCTCGACGGGGACACGGACGAGTCCGACGAGCAGGACGGCGACGAGCCGGCCGCCCAGGCGGCGGACGACGAGGACGATGACGACCGCGACGACGAAGACGACGATGACGACCGCGACGACGAAGACGACGATGAGGACGACGACGTAGACGACGAGGACGATGACCGCGACGACTACGACGACGAAGACGACGAAGAGCAAGACGACTACGACGACGAAGATGACTACGACGACGAGGACGAGGACGACCTCGACGACGATGAGGACGACGACGTAGACGGGGACGCCGACGTCCACGACGCCGACCGTGAGGACGGCGAGGACGGGACGGGCCGGGGAACCGATCCGGATGTGGCCGTGGGCGACGACGACCGGGACGGGGACCACGGCGATACTGAGCCGGTGACCACACGGGACAATGCGAAGCCGGCCGGCGGCCGCGACAGGACGGATAGGGCGTGAGCGCGGCCGGGCCGGAGGAGGACGGCGGCGATCTGGTCGGCCACTACGACCTGGTGATCTTCGATCTTGACGGGGTGTTGTACCTCGTCGATCAGGTCATCCCGGGGGCTGTAGAGGCGTGCGCGAGGCTGCGCGAGCGGGGGATCCCCAGCGCGTACGCCACGAACAACGCCTCGCGGCTGCCCGGCGACGTGGCCGCGCTGCTCACGCGGATCGGCATCCCCGCAGAGCCGCGCGAGGTCGTCACGTCGGCGCACGCGACCGCGCTGCTGATGGCGGAGCGGTTCCCGGCCGGGACGCCGGTGTTCGTGCTCGGGGCGCCGGCGCTGCGCGAGGAGGTCGTCGCGGCGGGGCTGACGCCGGTGACCGAGGCGGAGCAGGCGCGGGTCGTCGTGCAGGGGTACGGGCCGGAGGTGCGCATGCGTGAGCTCGGCGACGCCGCCGTGGCGATCCGCGGCGGCGCGGCCTGGATCGCGACCAACGCCGACAAGACGTTGCCGTCGCCGCGTGGGCCGCTGCCGGGCAACGGGTCGCTGGTCGTGGCGCTCGCCACGGCGCTGGGACGGCAGCCGGACACGATCGTCGGCAAGCCGGACCCGGCGCTGTTCCTGGAGGCGGCGCGGGAGCGGGGCGCGCAGCGGCCGATCGTCGTGGGGGACCGGCTCGACACGGACATCGAGGGCGCGTACCGGGCCGGGATGGACAGCCTGCTCGTGCTGACCGGGGTGTCCGACGCCGCCGAGCTGCTCGCGGCGCCGGTCGAGCGTCGGCCGACGTTCGTGGCGGAGGACCTGGGCGGGCTTTTCGAGGCGGCTCAGGCCGTACCGCGGCAGGGGCAATGGCAGGTCACGGACCGTGACGGACAGTGGGAGCTCGCGGGCGACGGACGCCCGGTCGACGCCCTGACGGCCCTTTGCCAGGTCGCGTGGGCCGCGGGCGAGGTGCGGCCGATCGTCGCGGAGGGCGAGGCCGCGCAGGCCGCGCTGAAGTGGTTGAAGCTGGCCTGAGAGCCATGCGCGGTGCGGCGACATCGTCGCCGCACCGCACCGGTTTACAAGAGCTTGCGGAGCTTCAGCATGTCCAGCATGCCGGCTTCGATCTTGATGCGACCGCTCGTCCAGGCCGACATGACGTGGAGCCCGCCGTTGACCAGGGCGACAAGGTCGTCGCTCGACGAGGTCAGCTTGATCTTGGCTCGTGGGTCGTCGCCGTCCTGAAGGTCGGTGATCTGGCCGTTCTTGAGCCGGCCGTGGAACGCCACTTCGAGGTCGGTGACGCGGCAGGCGAGGGAACGGTCGAAGTCGAGCTTCTCCCGTGCCTCGGTGGCGTTGGCCGAAAGTCGCTCTGCCAGCTTCTGCAGTGCGGCACGACACTCGTCAACCGTTGCCATCGTTTGAATCTCCGTCTTTCTGCGGCTATGTGGAATGTGACGGTACCGTACGGCGCCGAGGCCTGCCCGGTAGCGTGAGGGCGTACACCACTTGGAGGAGAGACGCAACATGGCGCAGGAAGCATGGCGAGCGTATCTGGAACTCGCCTACGGCATGACCGAGGCCACCACGAAGAAGGCGACCAAGACGGTCCGGCGCCTGGTGGGCAAGAGCGGCGCGACGGCCGAGCAGCTGCAGACGATGGCCGAGGACCTGCTCCAGGCCGGCTCGGCGAACCGTGAGGCGCTGACGAAGCTGGTGCGGTACGAGCTGGATCGGGCGCTCGGTGCGGTCGGCCTGGCGACCGCGGACGAGGTCGCGGCGCTCACCTCCCGCGTGCACGAGCTCGAGGCGCAGCTGAAGGAGGCGACCGTGAAGGCGGTCGCGCCGCCGCACGAGCCCGCGCCGCCGGTGGGTGCTGAGGCGATCGAGGAGGCCCCGCAGGAGGCCCCGCAGGAGGCGGCGGTGAAGACCGCGCCCGCGAGGAAGGTCGCGAAGAAGGCGGTGGCTCCGGCGGCACCGGCCGAGGCGGCCGCTCCGGTCAAGGCGGCGGCTCCGGCCAAGGCGACCGCGGCACGGCGGGCGCCGGCGAGGAAGGCCCCGGCGAAGGCCGCCACCAAGACCGTCGCGGCGGCCTCTGAGGCCGGGCCGGCCTCGGACAAGCTGCCCGTGAAGAAGGCCACGCGGACGCCCCGTAAGACCGCGTCATGACGACCCCGGTTCCCGGTCCCGTGCCTGGTGGGGGGCCACGTCCGGGGCCGGTGCCCGGGCCCGCCGCCGCGCCGGGCCCGCCCGGTGCGGCGGTGCTCGGGCGGGTCGAGGCGGCGGTTGCGGCGCTGGGCGAGGTAGCGTCGCTTCCGCTGCGGCAACAGGTCGGGGTGTACACCGACGCGCACCGCACGCTGCAGGAGACGCTGAGCACGATCGAGGAACGCTGAGCATTCAGGGAGCTGCTGGCAGATGGCGCGCCGGAATCGACTCGACGCCGAACTCGTGCGCCGCGGGTTGGCCCGCTCCCGCGAGCAGGCGGCGGCGCTGATCGCCGCGGGCCGCGTGGAGGTGCGGGGAAGCACCGCGGGCAAGGCCGCGGCACAGATCGACCCGGCGGACCCGGTTCGGGTGCTGGAGTCGGCGGTGGACGAGTACGTGTCGCGGGGCGGGCACAAGCTGGCGGGGGCGCTGGACGCGTTCGGCGCGCTGCCGGTCGCGGGGCGCCGCTGCCTCGACGCGGGTGCCTCGACGGGCGGGTTCACCGACGTGCTGCTGCGCCGGGGCGCGGCTTCGGTCGCGGCGGTCGACGTGGGGTATGGGCAGATCGCCTGGTCACTGCGGACGGACCCGCGGGTGCAGGTCATCGAGCGCACGAATGTGCGCATGCTGACGCCCGAGCAGATCGGCGGCGCGTGCGAGCTGACCGTGGCGGATCTGTCGTTCATCTCGCTGCGGCTGGTGCTGCCCGCGCTGGCGGCCTGCACGACCCCCGGCGGCGACCTCGTGCCGATGGTGAAGCCGCAGTTCGAGGTGGGGCGCGAGGCGCTCGGCGACCGCGGGGTGGTGCGCTCGCCGCAGCTGCGCGCCGCGGCGGTGCTCGACGTCGCCGCGGCGGCCGCGGAGCTCGGCCTGGGCGTGGCCGGCGTGGCGCGCAGCCCGCTGCCGGGGCCGCAAGGGAACGTGGAATTCTTCCTGTGGCTGCGGCGCGACGCCCCTGCGGTGGATCCGGCCGCGGTGGACGACGTGGTGGAGGGGGTTGTGGCGTGAGCGTTCGTGAGGCGCTGCTCGTCACGCACACGGGCAAGGCCAGCAACAACGACCATGCTCGCACGGTCGCGGCGGACCTGCTCGACAACGGTTTCACGGTGCGGGTCCTCGCCGACGAGGCCGCGCAGCTGGACATCCCGCGGGCGGTGCCGGTCCGCGGTGAGGCGGCCGCGCAGGGGGTCGAGATCGTGTTCGCCCTCGGCGGCGACGGCACGCTGCTGCGCGCCGCCGAGCTGGCCCGGCCGGCGAAGGCCCCGCTGCTGGGCATCAACCTCGGCAAGGTCGGCTTCCTCGCCGAGGCCGAGATCGGCGACGTCGACAAGGCGGTCCGCGAGGTCGTCGAGGGCACGTACACGGTCGACGAACGGCTCACGGTCGACGTCACCGCCGAGCACGACGGGCGGCTGGTCGGCAGCTCGTGGGCGCTCAACGAGGCCACCGTGGAGAAGGGCGCCCGGGAGAAGATGCTGGAGCTGCTCGTCGAGGTCGACGGGCGGCCGCTGTCGCGGTACGGGTGCGACGGCGTGGTGTGCGCCACGCCGACGGGATCGACGGCCTACGCCTTCTCGGCCGGTGGGCCGGTCGTGTGGCCGGAGCTGGAGGCCCTGCTGCTGGTGCCGATCTCGGCGCACGCGCTGTTCAGCCGGCCCCTGGTGATCGCGCCGACGTCGACCATCACGATCAACGTCGAGCCGCTCACCAGCTTCGCGCTGCTGTCGTGCGACGGCCGGCGGGTCATGGACCTCGCCCCGGGGTCCACGGTGACGGTACGCCGGGGATCACTTCCGGTCCGCGTCGTCCGCCTGCGTGAGCGCCCGTTCACCGATCGTCTCGTGGCGAAATTCGGTCTCCCGGTCGAGGGGTGGCGGCACAACAAACGGCATGGCTGAGTGGAGAACTGGCACACCCCGCAGCTAGTGTTCCTCACGTGCTGGAGGAACTCCGCATTACCGGACTGGGCGTGATCGAAGACGCCACCCTGCCCTTGGGCCCGGGCCTGACCGTCATCACGGGCGAGACCGGCGCGGGCAAGACCATGGTCGTGACGAGCCTCAATCTGCTGTTCGGCGGGCGCGCCGACGCGGGCAGGGTGCGCGCCGACCCGGGGCGCGCCACCGTCGACGGCCGGTTGACGCTGCCCAGGCACGTGCGGGCCGCCGTGGAGAGCCGCATCGCGGACGCGGGCGCCGAGGTCGACGACGACGGCACGCTGCTGATGAGCCGCACGCTGACCGCCGAGGGCCGCTCCCGCGGCCACGTCGGCGGGCGCACGGTCCCGGTCTCGCTGCTGTCGGAGGTCGGCGAGCGGGTGTTCGCACTGCACGGCCAGTCCGACCAGCTGCGCCTGCTGCGCCCGGCCGAGCAGCGCGCCGCGCTCGACCGCTATGCCGGGCCCGAGCACGAGAAGCTCCTCGGCCAGTTCGCCGAGCTTTACGCGCGCTGGCGGGGCGTCGAGGACGACCTCGCCGACCGGCGCGCCAACGCCCGCCAGCGCACCCAGGAGGCCGACCTGCTGCGGCTCGGCCTCGACGAGATCAGCCGTGTCGACCCGCAGCCCGGCGAGGACGAGCTGCTGCGCGAGGAGGCCCAGCGCCTCGAGCACGTCGAGGGCCTGCGCTCGGCCGCGCAGCTGGCACACGTGGCACTGGCCGGCACCGGCGAGGGCGACGACGTGGCCGACGTGCTCAGCCTGATCGCGACCGCCCGGCGCACCCTTGAGGCGCAGTCCGGCGTCGACCGGGTCCTCGGCGAGCTCGCCGCGCGCCTCGACGAGGTCGCCACGCTCGCCGGCGACGTGTCCACCGAGCTGGGCACCTATCTCGCCTCGCTCGACGCCGACCCGGGCCGGCTGCAGGAGGTGTATGAGCGGCGGGCCGCGCTGCGGGCGCTCACCCGCAAATACGCCGAGGACGTCGACGGCGTCGTCGCCTGGGCGGAGCACGCCCGCACCCGCCTCGCCGAGCTCGACACGTCCGACGAGCTGCTGGAGGAGATCGACCGGGAGCGCAGGCGGCTGCACGGCGAGGTCGCCGAGCTCGCGGTCACCCTGTCCGCGGCCCGGCACGAGGCCGCCGGGCGGTTCGCCGCCGACGTGACCGTCGAGCTCGCGGGGCTGGCGATGCCGCACGCGCGGATCGAGGTCGTCGTCGTGCCGAAGCCGGCCGGGAGCGGGCCGAGCATCCCGACGCCGTCCGGCGCGGACAGCGGTGTCGGGCCTGACGGGGCCGACGACATCGAGATCCGGCTGCTGCCGCACCCGGGGGCGCCGGCACAGCCGCTGCAGAAGGGCGCCTCGGGCGGCGAGCTGTCGCGGGTCATGCTCGCGATCGAGGTCGTGTTCGCCGGGGTCGGCGGGCCGCCGACGCTCGTGTTCGACGAGGTCGACTCCGGGGTCGGCGGGACCGCGGCGGTGGAGATCGGCAAGCGGCTGGCCCGGCTCGCGCGGGACCACCAGGTGCTCGTGGTGACGCACCTGCCGCAGGTGGCGGCGTTCGCGGACCGGCACCTGGTGGTGGCCAAGGACACCGGCGGCGCCGTGACGACGAGCGGCGTGCGGGTGGTGGAGCACACGGAGCGGGCCCGGGAGCTGGCCCGGATGCTGGCCGGCCTGCCGGACTCTGACCTCGGGATCGCGCACGCGGAGGAGCTGTTGTCGGTGGCGGATCGGGAGAAGGCTTAGTCCCCTCCAGGCGGCCGCCGGCTGCTTCGTTGCGGGTGGCCTCGTTGTCACTGAGCGTTTGCGTGTTCGTCGTACGTTTCGACTGTGGTGGATGCGGTTGCGGGGTCGCCGTGGGTGCTGCTCGTGGTATTCCTTGTGGCCGGGCTCGATGCGATCGTGCCGCTCTCGCCGAGTGAGTCCACGTTGATCGCGGTCTCCGTGCTGGCCGGGGCCACCGGGGAGCCGCACATCGCGCTCGTCATCCTGGCCGCCGCGTCGGGGGCGTTCGCCGGCGACGTGGTGTCGTATCGGATCGGGGTGCGGGCCGGGGCCGGGGTGCTGCGCCGCCTGCGGGGGAAGTCGCGCGGGCTGGCCGCGTACGAGTGGGCGCGGCGGACGCTGCACAGCCGCGGGGGACAGGTGCTGGTGTTCGCGCGGTACCTGCCCGGCGGTCGGTCCGCGTCCGCGCTGGCCGCCGGGGTTGTCGGCTACCCGGCGGTGCGCTTTCAGGCCTGGACGGCGCTCGGGGTGAGCGTCTGGGCGTCGATGGCCGGGCTCATCGGGTACACGTGCGGGCTCTCCTTCGGGGGTAGCCCCTGGAAGGCGCTGCTGGTCGCCTATGCGGGGGCCGGCGCGCTGCTGGTCGCGGCGGAGCTGGTGCGGCGTTTCTCAGCGCCGGCCGACCAGCAGGTTGACTTTCGTGCCGACGGGGGCGACGGTCATGGCCAGGGTGGACTGCTCGAGCACGATCATGTGGCCGGTCGGGCCGATCTCGCGGATCACTCCGAGCTCGAGTCCGGCGGCGCGTAGTGCGGCGGTCGCCTCGGCCGGGGTCTGTCCGGCGAGGTTGGGCACGCGGGTCAGGCGGATCGACGATAATGTTTCCATCTGGCGACTCCTCATGATGGACCCCTGCGCTGACGTGAGGCACCGCCGGACGTCGTAAATACGCCTCCGTAGTGTCGGGTAGGCGACATTCAGCGTGGGGTGTCGAGGGTGACCGGCATCACGCCGAAACGTGAAATAGGGCGTTCCACCTGGTCGTGGACATGTCGCACGCGGCTTTCGGCAACGGTCCATGCCAGGATGGTGCTGATGCGACTTCCAACCTTGCGCCGCACCCGGCCCGCCGAGCCGGGTGTCATCGCTGGCGTCGTGCGGCTCGATCGGCGGACGAAGCGCCTGGTGGGGCGGCTGCGGCCGGGGGACGTCGCGGTCATCGACCACATGGACCTCGACCGGGTGGCGGCCGACTCGCTGGCCGCGTCGGGCGTGGCGGCGGTGCTCAACGCCAAGCCGTCGGTGTCCGGGCGGTATCCGAACCTCGGGCCCGAGGGATTGATCAAGGCCGGCGTCCCGCTCGTCGACGACCTGGGCGAGGAGCTGTTCGAGCGGCTGCGCGAGGGCAACTCGGTGCGCATCGAGGGTGACACCGTGTATATCGGCGACGAGGCCGTCGCCAAGGGCGTGCGGCAGGACGCCGACTCGGTCGCCCAGGCGATGGCCGACGCCCGGGAGGGCCTGTCGGTGCAGATGGAGGCGTTCGCCGCCAACACGATGGAGTATCTCAAGCAGGAGCGCGGCCTGCTGCTCGACGGTGTCGGCGTGCCCGAGGTGCAGACCCAGATCGCCGGGCGGCACTGCCTGATCGTGGTGCGCGGGTATGACTACAAGGCCGACATCGACGTGCTGCGGCCCTACATCCGGGAGTACAAGCCGGTCCTCATCGGCGTCGACGGCGGGGCCGACGCGCTGGTCGAGGCGGGGTTCACCCCGGACATGATCATCGGTGACATGGACTCGGTCAGCGACGACGTGCTGCGCTGCGGCGCCGAGATCGTCGTGCACGCCTACCCCGACGGGCGCGCGCCGGGCCTGGCCCGGGTGCAGCGGCTCGGCGTCGAGGCGATCACCTTCCCGGCCGCGGCGACCAGCGAGGACATCGCGATGCTGCTGGCCGACGAGAAGGGCGCGTCCCTCCTGGTGGCGGTCGGCACCCACAACACGCTCATCGAGTTTCTCGACAAGGGTCGCGGCGGCATGGCGTCCACGTTCCTGACCAGGCTCAAGCTCGGCGGCAAGCTCGTCGACGCCAAGGGCGTCAGCAGGCTGTACCGGCAGAGCCTCTCCGGTTCCTCGCTGATCCTGCTGCTCGTCTCGGCGATCGCCGCGATGGCCGCCGCGCTCGCGGTCACCACGATCGGCCGGGCCTATCTCAGCGTCATCGCCGAGTGGTGGGACAACCTGATCTTCACGCTGTTCTCGTAGACGGGCCGCATTTCCTGTGATCAACTTCCGATACCACGTGGTGTCGCTGGCCGCCGTGTTCCTGGCGCTGGCCATCGGCCTCGTCGTCGGGACCGCGGCGGCGAACGGGCCGCTCGCCGAGAACCTCAACGAGCAGGTCAACAAGATCACCGAGGAGAAGCAGCTGCTGCGCGACGACCTCGAGCAGTCCCGGGCGGAGCTGAAGAAGAACGCCGACTTCGCCACCGAGGCCGCGCCGATGCTGCTGAGTAACAAGCTGCCGAACAGGAACGTGCTGCTCATCAGGCTCAACGGCAGCGACAGCAGCGACGTGAACACCGCCACCAACGGCGTGGCCGCCATGCTCGCCACCGCGGGCGCCAAGGTCGTCGGCACCGTCACCGTCAAGGAGAAGTTCACGGCCGTGGCCAGCAACGAGACGTTGCTCCGGCTCGCCGAGACCTCCGCCCCGCCGAGCGTCAGCGGCGCCCTGCCCAGCCAGGCCAACGGCGTGGACACCTCGGCCGCGCTGCTCGCCGCCGTGCTCGTCGGCAAGACCGGCACACCGCAGATCGAGGGCGCGCGCACCGTGCTCAGCCAATACGAGTCGGCCGGGTTCATCGGGCTCGACGGCGACTTCAAGGCGCCTGCGGAGGCGGTCGTGATCGTCGCCGGGGCGCCCGCCGCCGGCAAGGACGCCAAGGACCGCAACGCCGCCGCCCTCACCCTGGCCAGCCGGTTCGACCTGGCCGGGCGCGTCGTCGTGGCCGGGCTGTCGGCCAACGGCCTGGTGTCGTCGGTACGCGGCGACGCCTCCATCGCCCACTCCATCTCCACCGTCGACAACGCCGTCACCGCGTCCGGGCAGCTCGCCGCGGTCATGGCCCTCGTCGAGCGGCTCGGCGGCAAGACCGGCCACTACGGCATCGGCGACGGCGCCAGCAGCCTGCTGCCCAAGGGAGCGAGCGTGACCAGTGGCTCGTAGCCGCGTCCTGAGGTTCATCGGCGGCGCGCTCGCCGGCCCGGTCGGCGGCGCCGTCGCCCGCGCCGCGCTGCGCGCCCTGCGGGACAACCCCGCGCTAGAGCGCACCAACTTCCGCGGGCGCACCGTCTCGCTCGCCGGCGGCCCGGCCCTCGCCCTCGGCGCCACCGCCGGCGCGATCGTGCACCGGCCCGAGCACGCCGCCGCGACCGCGATCGCGGGCCTCGGCGCCGGGGCCGTCGGGCTCTACGACGACCTCGTCGGCACGCGGCCCGAGCACGCGGCCAAGGGCTTCCGCGGGCACCTCGGCGCGCTGCGGCAGGGCCGGGTGACCAGCGGCCTGGTGAAGATCGCGGGGGTCGGCGCCGCCGGGCTCGCCGCGGCCGCGCTGCTGCCCCGCAAGCGCGGGATCGACGTGCTGCTCGGCGCCGGGGTCATCGCCGGCGCGGCGAACCTGTTCAACCTGCTCGACCTGCGTCCCGGCCGGGCCCTGAAGGCCGGGCTCGCGGCCGGCACGCCGCTGGGGGCGTCCGGCCCGCTCGGCGCGGCCGGCGCGCTGCTGCCGGCCGACCTCGACGAGCAGATCATGCTCGGCGACGCCGGGGCCAACGCGCTCGGCGCGCTGCTCGGCACCGCCTACACGGCCCGGACCGGCACGTTCGGGCGGCTCGCGGCCCTGGCCGGGATCGTCGCGCTGACCGCGGCGAGCGAGAAGGTGAGTTTCACCCGGGTCATCGAGGGCAACCCGGTGCTCAACGCGGTCGACCAGTGGGGACGGCGTCAGCACGACTCGGATCAATCGAAGACGTCCGACGAGCCCACCCCGTATCCGCGCGGGTGACGGGAAGCCGGATCTTCGGCGCGGCGGCACTCGTCGCGGGGCTCACCATTCTGAGCCGGATCGCCGGATTTGCCCGCATCATGGTGTTCAGCGCGACGGTCGGCTCCACCGGCCTCGGCAACGCCTACCAGACGGCGAACACCGTTCCCAACATCATCTTCGAGCTCGTCGCCGGTGGGGCCCTGGCCAGCCTCGTTGTGCCGCTGCTGGCCGGCAAGGACCGCGAGACCGTCGGGCGGACCGTGGGCGCGCTGCTCACCTGGATCGTCCTGCTGCTCACGCCGATCGCCGTGCTGGTCGCAATGCTCGCCCACCCGCTCGTCGAGCTGCTCGCGAGCGGGCAGAATCCGCAGGTCATCGACGCCGGAGCAGCCATGCTGCGGGTGTTCGCGCCGCAACTGCCGCTGTACGGGGTGGGGATCGTGCTGGCGGGGGCGCTGCAGACGTACCGCCGCTTCGCCTGGCCGGTCATCGCGCCGCTGCTGTCGAGCCTCACGGTGATGGGCGTCTACATCGCGTTCGGCGTGCTGGCCGGGCGCGGGGCCGCGCTCGGCGGCATCTCCGACGGTCACCTGCTGGTGCTCTCCGGCGGCACGACGCTCGCGGTCGCGGTCCTCTCGCTGTGCCTGATCGTGCCCGTGAGCCGCCTCCGGCTGCACGTGCGGCCCACGACCAGCCTCGACGTCGGCGCGATCGCCAAGCTCAAGCCCCTCGCGATCGCCGGGATCGTCACCGTCGGCACCCAGCAGCTGGTGCTCGGGCTCGCCACCCGGCTGGTCAGCTACGGCCCCGACGAGGGCGTCATCGTCGTCTACGGCCTCGCCCAGACGATGTTCCTGCTGCCCTGGGCGGTGCTCGCGGTGCCGGTGGCCACCACGGCCTATCCGGCGCTGGCCGAGCACGGCCACGCCGGCGACCGGGCCGGGTTCGCCGCCGTGCTCGCGCCCGCGGTGCGCGCGGTCGTGCTGCTGAGCTGCCTCGGCGCGGCCGGGCTGATCGTGCTCGCCCGGCCGATCGCGGTGCTGCTGGCCGCCGCCTCCTCGCACCCGCCGGCGATCGGGCCGCTCGCCGCCGGGATCGCCTGGTTCGCCCCCGGCCTGCTCGGCTACGGCCTGTTCGCGCTGCTGTCCCGGGCCCTGTACGCCGGCGGCAACGCCTACCCGGCCGCGATCGCCACCGCGATCGGCTGGGCGGCCGCCGCGGTCGCCGCGGTGGCCCTGGCCGTAGCGCTGCCCGTCGCCGATCGGGTGGCCGCCGTCGCCGCGGCGAACTCGGCGGGCATGCTGGTGCTGGGGGCGGCACTGCTGGTCGCGGTGCGGCGCCGGGCCGGGTCCGAGGCGCTGGCCGGCGCCTGGCGCACCACATCCATCTCGGTCGTGTCCGCCGCGGCGGCCGTCGGCGCCGGGCTGCTCGTGCGGGCACATCTGCCAACCCCGGGTGTGGGCTGGGCCCTCACGCAGGGCATGCTGTGCGGAGTCGTGGTGGTGGCGGTGTTCCTCGCCGGAGCGGCGGTCGCGGACCGGCGGACCCTGCGGCGATTGATCGGAGGCAGGCTGATCCGAAGACGACGAAGGGACGGGTAGGTGAGCGCCCGCATCGCGTTGGTCCTGGCGTCGAGCACGGGCGGCATCGGTCGGCACGTCGGCATGCTCGCCCAGGGTCTGGTCGCCCGCGGCCACGAGGTCAGCGTGCACGGGCCGGCGGCGACCGAGGAGCAGTTCGGCTTCGCGGCGCGCGGCGCGCGGTTCGTGCCGGTGGAGATCCCGGCCAGCCCGCAGCCGGGCGACGTGCTCGCGGTGCGCGCCCTGCGCCGCTCGGTGCGCGGCGCCGACGTGATCCACGCGCACAGCCTGCGCGCCGGGCTCGTCGCCGCGCTCGCCCGCCCGGCCGGCACCCCGCTCGTCGTCACCTGGCACAACCTCGTGCTCGCCACCGGCCTGCGGGCCAAGCTCTACCACCCCCTCGAGCAGCGTGTCGCCCGCGCCGCCGACGTCACCCTCGCCGTCTCCGGCGACCTCGTGGCCCGCGCCCGCGACCTCGGCGCCCGCGACGTGCGCCTGGCCAAGGTGCCCGCGCCGGCGCCGCGGCCCGTGGCCCGAGGCCGCGACCAGGTCCGTGAGGAGCTCGGCCTGGAGCCGGAGCAGCCGCTGGTGCTCGCCGTGGGCCGCCTGCACCCGCAGAAGGGCTTCGAGACGCTCGTGTCCGCCGCCGCGCGCTGGCACGACCGCGTGCCCGAGCCGTTCGTCGCGATCGCCGGCAGCGGGCCGTCGTACATGTCGCTCGCCCAGCGCATCTCCGTCGAGCAGGCCCCGGTGCACCTGCTGGGCAACCGCGACGACGTGCCCGACCTGCTCGCCGCGGCCGACCTCGTCGTGGCGACCAGCGTCTGGGAGGGCCAGCCGCTGTTCATCCAGGAGACGCTGGCCGCGGGTGTACCGCTGGTGTCCACCGCCGTCGGCGGCGTCCCCGAACTCGTCGGCCCGGCCGCGCGGCTCGTCGCGCCGCACGACGTCGACGCTGTGCACGACGCGGTGCTCGACCTGCTCGACGACCCGGCGGCCCGCGCGGAGCTCGGCCGGCTCGGGCTCGCGCAGGCCGCCGGCTGGCCGACCGAAGAGGACACCATCGAGCAGGCCGAGGCGGTGTACGCACAACTGCGCGCCCGCGAGGAGGGCTGATGCGGCACTGGCTGCATCGGTTCACCCCCGCCCTGCTGGCGCTGCTCGCCGGGCTCCTCGGGCTCGTCGCGCTGGTTCCGCAACCGGCCGCGCCGCCCGCCGCGCCTACCGCCGACTACGTGCTGATCGTCGGCGTCGCCGGGATGCGCTGGGACGACATCACCGCCACCGACACCCCGGCCATGTGGCAGATGGCCCAGGACGGCGCGATCGGGGCGCTGTCGGTGCGCTCCGCGCGGCGCATCACCTGCGCTGGCGATGGCTGGCTGACCCTCGGGTCGGGCAACTTCGCGATCTACACACCCGGTGCGGTGACGCCGACGTGCCCCCAGCTGAGCGTGCCGATCCACGTGGACAACTCGGGCGCCTCGCTGCCCGACCAGAGCGACATCGTCGCGCGCAACCGCGGCCTGCACTGGGGCGCCCGGCCCGGCGCGCTCGCTGAGGGCGTGCGGTGCACCACCGCGATCGGGCCGGGCGCGGCGCTGGCCGCCGCCCGCCCGTACGGCCGCGTCGACCGCTACTCCGCGAACCTCAACGACGGCCTGCTCTCCGCCTGCGCGCTGACGCTGATCGACCTCGGCCAGATCGCCGGCGACGACCCGGTGACCCGCGCCGCGGGCGCCCGCCGCGCCGACGCCGCGCTCGCCTCGATCCTCGCAGCCCGGCCCGAGCGCTCGGTCGTCGTGCTCGCCGGCCTGTCCGACCTCGACGCCACCAGCCGGCTGCACGTGGCGATCGCGCAGGGCCCCGGGTTCACCGGCGGCTGGCTCACCTCGCCGTCGACCTCGCGGCACGGGTATGTGCAGGTCGTCGACCTCGCCCCGACCGCGCTCGCGGCGCTGGACCGGCCGGTGCCCGGCAAGCTCTTCTCCGGCGGTGCCGCCTCCACCAGCGACAGCGGCCGCCCGTCCGACGTCGCCGCGGCCATCAGCCGGCTCGCCGACGCCGACCGTGAGGCCAGCGTCCAGCGCCGGGTCGGCACGAACTTCCTCACCACCCTCGTCCTCGCCGAGCTCCTGCTGTTCGTCGCCGTCGTGCCGTTGCTGCGGCGGGCCCGGCGCCCGGCCGGACCGCTGACCCACCGGCCCGTGCCGCGCCCGATCGTGCGCGCCGCCGAGGTGCTGCTCATCTCCGCCTCCCTCGCCGTGCCGGCGGCGCTCGTCGCCGACCTGCTGCCGTGGTGGCGCTGGGCGCGGCCCGGCCTCGGCTTCGGCGGCGTGACCCTCGCCGTGCTCGCCGTCGCCACCTTCGCGATCGCGTTCGTCACCGCCCGCAGCCGGGCCATCGCCCCGCTCGGCGGCGTCGCCGCGATCGCCGCCCTCGCGGTCGCCTTCGACGTGCTCACCGGCTCGCGGCTGCAGCTCAACGGCGTCGCCGGGTACTCCGCCGTGCTCGGCGGCCGCTACGCCGGCGTGGGCGTCATCGGCCTCGGCCTGCTCGTCGCCGGCGCGCTGCTCGGCGGCGCGGCCTTGGCCCAGCGCTTCGAGCGGCGCTGGCGCCCGTTCGTCATGGCCCTCATCGGCGCGGTCGGGATGGTGGTGATCGGCAGCCCGTACCTCGGCGCCGACGCCTCCGGCGCGGTCGCGCTCACCGCCGGCGTGTGCGTGGCCGCGGCGATGGCCGTGGGCGGCTGGCTCACCATCACCCGCCTGCTGTGGGCGGCCGCCGCCGCGCTGTTCGTCACCGCGGGCTTCGCGGTGCTCGACCTGTTCCGGCCGGAGGAGCAGCGCAGCAGCATCGGGCGGCTGCTGGGGCGCACCCAGGACGGCACGGCCGGGTTCATCGCCCGCCGCATCGGCGAGGCCGACGTGGTCACCACCGTCACCAGCCCGCTGACCGTGCTGGTGCTGGGATCCCTGCTGTACGCCACCTTCGTCCTGCTGCGTGGCTGGGGCGGCCTGCGCCGGCTGTTCGGCGTCTTCCCGCCGGTCCGCGGCGCGCTGTCCGGACTGGTGGTCGCGTGCCTGCTGGCCGGCCTCGTCGAGGGCGTGTCGTTCAACGTGCTCGGCGCCGCCCTGGCCACGGCGCTGCCCCTGGTCGTGCTGTCCTGCCTGCGCGTGCTCGACCACGCTGACGACCGCAGCCAGCCCGCCCCGCGCGTGCCCGAGGCGGCTCTGGAGAGCTAGCCGCTGATCTTGCAGTTGTGGTGCCGCGACACTCCGCAAGTGTCCGTGTTTGTCGGCACCACAACTGCAAGATCGACGCCCAGGGGTGGCGTGCGGGGACACCGCATCGCGGTCCCTGGGCGCGGACTCACGTGGCGTCGGTGGCCGGGCGCAGCGTCGCCCAGTCTCGGGCCCGCGACTGGGCGGCGCCGAGAACACCGATCACACAGGCCGCGTTGGTGATCTCGCCGGACAGGGCCATCGTCACGGCCTGGTCGAGATCGATCCAGTGCAGCTCGAGGTCGGCCTCCTCGTGGGTGCGCTCGTGGCGCTCCTGCTGCGGTACCGGCGCGATGTCCCGGGCCAGGAACAGCCGGATGCGCTCGTTGGAGCAGCCCGGGCTGGGGTGGACCTCGGCCAGCAGGTCCCAGCGGGCGGCGACCAGGTCGGCCTCCTCGGCGAGCTCCCGGGCGGCGGCGTCGACCAGCGACTCGCCCGGCACGTCGATGAGGCCGGCGGGCAGCTCCCACAGGACCTGGCGGACCGCCGGACGGTACTGCCGCACGAGCGCCACCCGTCCGTCCGCGTCCAGCGCCACGACCCCGACGGCGCCGACGTGCACCATGTAGTCGCGGTCGACGACCTCGCCGCCGGGCATCTCGATGGCGTCGGTGACGACGGAGAAGACCCGGTTGCGCAGCCGTTCGGTGTGCGAGCGCACGTCATAGGCCGTCACGCGTCCACCGTCTCCAGCTCGACCGGCAGGCGGTCGGCGGCGTTGTAGGCGACGGCGGCGCCGACGAACGCGGCGAAGAGCGGGTGGGCGCGGGTCGGGCGGCTCTTGAGCTCGGGGTGCGCCTGGGTGGCCACGAAGAACGGGTGCCGCTCGCGGTCGAACTCGACGAACTCGACGAGCCGGCCGTCCGGCGACGTGCCCGAGACGTGCAGGCCGGCACGGGCCATCGCGTCGCGGTAGGCGTTGTTGACCTCGTAGCGGTGGCGGTGTCGCTCGGAGACCTCGGTCTCGCCGTAGGCGTCGGCGGTCAGCGTGCCAGGCACGAGCACGGCCGGGTAGGCGCCCAGCCGCATCGTGCCACCCAGGTCGCCCTTGCCCGCGACGATGTCCTCCTGGTCGGCCATCGTGGCGATGACCGGGTCCGAGGCGTGGGCGTCGAACTCGACCGAGTTGGCCCCGGCGACGCCGCCGACGTGGCGCAGCACCTCGATCGTCATGCACTGCAGGCCCAGGCACAGGCCGAGGGTCGGGATGCCGCGCTCGCGGGTGTACTGCGCCGCGCCGATCTTGCCCTCGATGCCCCGCACGCCGAAGCCGCCCGGGATCACCACACCGTCGACGCCCGCGAGGGCCTGCGCGGCACCGGCCGGGGTCGTACACGCGTCGCTGGGCACCCAGCGGATCTCGACCCGGGCCCGGTGCGCGAAGCCGGCGGCGCGCACGGCCTCGGTGACCGACAGGTAGGCGTCGGGCAGGTCGACGTACTTGCCGACGATCGCGACCGTGACCTTCTGCCGCGGGTGGTGCACTCGCTCGAGCAGGTCGTCCCACTTCTTCCACGCGACGTCGCGGAACGACAGGCCCAGGCGGCGCACCACGTAGGCGTCCAGGCCCTCCTCGTGCAGCACCCGCGGGATGTCGTAGATGGACGGGGCGTCGGGCGCGGACACGACGGCCTCGGCGTCGACGTCGCAGTACAACGCCAGCTTGTTCTTGGTCTTGTCGGGGATCTCCCGGTCCGAGCGGCAGACCAGCGCGTCGGGCTGGATGCCGATGCTGCGCAGCGCGGCCACCGAGTGCTGGGTCGGCTTCGTCTTGAGCTCGCCGCTGGGCGCCAGGTAGGGCACCAGCGACACGTGCAGGAAGAAGCAGTTGTCCCGGCCGATGTCGTGGCGCACCTGGCGGATCGCCTCCAGGAACGGCAGCGACTCGATGTCGCCGACCGTGCCGCCGACCTCGGTGATGACCACGTCGGGCGCCACGCCGTCGGCGTCGGGGGCGGACATCGCCCGGATCCGGGCCTTGATCTCGTTGGTGACGTGCGGGATCACCTGGACCGTGTCGCCGAGATACTCCCCGCGCCGCTCCTTGGCGATCACCGCCGAGTAGATCTGGCCGGTCGTCACGTTGGCGTTGCGCGACAGGTCCTGGTCGAGGAACCGCTCATAGTGGCCGATGTCGAGGTCGGTCTCGGCGCCGTCTTCGGTGACGAACACCTCACCGTGCTGGAACGGGTTCATCGTTCCAGGGTCGACGTTGAGGTAGGGGTCGAGCTTCTGCATGACGACCCGCAGCCCGCGGGCGCTGAGCAGGCTGCCCAGACTCGAGCCCGTCAGGCCCTTGCCGAGTGAGGAGGCAACGCCCCCGGTGACGAAGATGTGCTTAGCCTGCCGGCTGACACCGGTCCGTGCTGATGAGGACAAAGCCTGCTCCCGTGGGGTTCGTCACGCTGCCGAGTCAGCGATCCACGGGAGTCCAGCCTAACAGCAGGTAAACGGCGGTGCAGAAGACACACCTTGGGTCACACGCGTCACACACCCCGTCGGTGCCCGCCATTAGGGCCGAGCCCGGCTAGGCCGCAGCGATGTCGCGGGAGGCCCACACGCGCCGGTCGGGCCGGTCGCGGGCGACCTTCAGCATGGCCCGGCCCAGCTGCGAGGTGCTCGTCGCGATGCCCGGGGCGAAGCGGACCAGCAGCGATGACAGCGGGCTGAGCGCGGTGTACATCACGTTGTAGAGCCGGACCTTCGAGCGGGCGCCGTGCTCGGGCATGATGAAGCCGGGGCGGAACGCGTACGCCCGCAGGTCCAGCGCGGCGACGTCGTCCTCGGTCCGGGCCTTGACGCGGGCCCACATCTGGCGGCCGTCGGTGTCGGTGCCGGCCCCCGAGACGTAGACGAAGACCATGCCGGGGCGCTGTTCGGCCATCCGCCGGGCGGCGGCGAGCGTGTAGTCGTAGGTGATGCGGCGGTAGTCGGCCTCGCTCATGCCGACCGAGCTCACGCCGAGGCAGAAGAAGCAGGCGTCGTATCCCGCGAAGTCCACGCCCGCGAAGTCGGTGAAGTCGCCGTGACGGACCTCGCGCAACTTCGGATGCGTCACGCCCGTCGGCGCGCGGGTCACGACCAGGACCTCGTCGACGTCGGCGGCCAGCAGGCACTCGCGTAGCGCGCCCTGACCGACCATGCCGGTCGCCCCGAACAGGATCACCTTCATGCTCACCATGATGCCCGGATCGCCGAAATCGCGGCTAATCGCTGGGGCGGCGGCGTTCCTGCTTGCGCAGGGCGGTGCGGCGTTTGTCCGTCAAGCGGCGCTCCACGGCCCCCTTCGACGGTTTCGTCCGTTTCCGCGGTCTCGGTGGCGCGGCGATCGCGGCCGCGATCGCCGCGGCCAGCCGCTCCTCGGCGGCCCGGCGGTTCTGCAGCTGCGAGCGGTGCTCCGAGGCCACGATCGACAGCACACCGTCGACCAGCCGGCCGGCCAGGCGCTGCAGAGCCCGGGCCTTCAGCGGCTCGGGCAGCGCGGCGGTCGCGGCCACGTCGAAGCGCAGCTCGACCCGCGAGTCGGTGGTGTTGACGGACTGGCCGCCGGGGCCGCCGGAGCGGCTGAAGCGCCACGTCAGCTCCGCACGCGGCAACGCGATGTCGTCCGTCACCCGCAGGTCGTCATCCATCCGCCTAGCATGCGGGTCGCGGAATGCAATTTGCACCTCACGGGTGACTTGACGTCGGCTCGCCTCCCGCTGGAGGTACTCTCACCGAGGCGAGACGCAGCGGAAAGGTGACACCGTGGCTGAAGCCGTTCAGACGACGGCGCTGCTGGTCGAGCAGTTCGGCGTCGCCCAGATCACCCCGATCCGCCACGCCGTGAGCCGTGGCGCCTCGGCCGCCGGGCTGAGCGGGTCGCGGCTGGAGGACTTCGTCCTCGCCGTGAACGAGATCGTCACCAACGCCGTGCGGCACGCGGGCGGCGGGGGCCTGGTGCGGCTGTGGGTGGCCGGCGGCGTCCTGGTGTGCGAGGTCACCGACCATGGCGCGGGCATACCGGCCGAGCGGCTCAACGGGCAGGCACCGCCGCCCAGCTACTCCATCAGCGGGCGCGGGCTGTGGCTGGCCCGGCACCTGGTCGACGAGGTCGAGGTGAGCACCGGCGAGGCCGGCACCATCGTGCGGCTGAGCAGCGCGGTGCCGGATTAGGAGACCTCGTCGAGGTAGCGCCAGGCGCCGCCGACCTTCACGAAGCGGCTGCGGTCGTGCATCCTGCCCGGGCGGCCTTCGGCGACGTATCGGGCGCGAAACTCCACGACCCCCTCGGTGTCGAACAGGCCGCCGCCCTCGCGGTCCAGGATCGTCAGCCCCTGCCAGTTCTGGTCCTCCTCAAGGGTGAGCGCCCGGGGCCGGGTCGTCTCGTGCCAGGTGCGCAGCAGGAACTGCCGGTCGCCCACCACGTACGCCGTGTAGCGCGCCCGCATGAGCAGCTCGGCGCTCGGCGGCTCGGCGCCGCGGTGGTACTTGCCGCAGCAATCGTCGTACGGTTCGCCGAGTCCACACGGGCAGGTGTTCATGCCGAGCATTGTTCCCGACGCGCCCGCGGTGGCACCCCGCGGCCCTTGGCCGGTGGCCCGCCTGGTCCGCTCCGGCCGCCGTCCTGCTCAGGGCCTGACGCCGGCGGCGCGGCGCGCTAGCCTTACAGCTGCTGGAACTGCCAGCGCTGGTTGGTCGAGCCGTCGCAGTCCCACTGCCGGGCCACGGCGCCGGGCGCCGGGTTGCCGGCGTCGATGCCGATGCAGCGGCCACTGTTGAGGCTCACGAGGCGGTATCCGTCGCCGTCGCGGACCGGCCGCCACAGCTGGTTGGGCCCGCCGTGGCAGTCCCAGATGACGAGCTGCGGTCCGTTGTCCTTCGACCCGCCGTCGACGTCCAGGCAGCGGTTGTCGGCGGCGTTGATGAACTCGAACGTGTCCCGGCTGCCGTTCATCGCCTGAGGTACCCACAGCATGGTCCGGTTGTTGCCGTCGCAGGGCTGCTGGGAGGCGTTGCTGCCGTTGCCCGGGTTGGCCTGCAGGCACAGGCCGGAGTGGTCGGGGCGCATCAGGGTCGGCCGCGCGGCCAGCAGCGCCTTCGGCGGGGTCGGTGACGGGGCAGCGGGCGACGACGGGGGTGGCTCCGAGGACGGCGCGGCCGACGGGGCCGGCTGCGACGCGGCGTCGCTGTGCGGCTCGGCCTGCTCGCCGGCGCTGGTGTCGTGCGGCGAGTCCGACATGAAGGCCCGCACGCCGAAGCCGATGCCGACGATCAGCGCCAGCACCAGGAAGCCGAACGCGGCCAGCAGCACCTTGTCGGGCTTCGGCGCCGGCGGCTTGGGTGGTACTGGCCGGGGCCCGCCATAGACGGTCATGGCCGCACAGCATAGATCAGCCGTTCGGGCGACACTGTGTCAATCCGTCCGCGTAGGAGTTCACACTGTGCAGCCCGCACGCGCTGCTCACGGGCCATAAACTCCCGCTTGTACACACAGCGTAACGGTGCGCTGAGTGGAGGAGGGGTCGCAAACGTGAAGGTCGCAATTCCGCGCGAGGTCAAGAACCACGAGTACCGCGTGGCGATCACACCCGCCGGCGTCCACGAACTCGTCGAGAACGGGCACGAGGTCTTCGTCGAGACCGGTGCCGGCGAGGGTTCGTCGATCACCGACCAGGAGTACCGGGAGGCCGGCGCCGGCATCCTGCCGACCGCCGACGACACCTGGGCCGAGGGCGACCTGGTGCTGAAGGTCAAGGAGCCCGTCGCCGAGGAGTACGACCGCATGCGCTCCGGGCAGGTCCTCTTCACCTACCTGCACCTGGCCGCGTCACGCGACTGCACCCAGGCGCTCGTCGACCGCAAGGTCACCGGCATCGCCTACGAGACCGTGGAACTGCCCGACCGGTCGCTGCCGCTGCTCGCCCCGATGTCCGAGGTCGCCGGCCGGCTGGCCCCGCAGGTGGGCGCGTACCACCTGATGCGCGCCGGCGGCGGGCGCGGCGTGCTGCTGGGCGGCGTTCCCGGCGTGTACGCGGCGAAGGTCGTCGTCATCGGCGCCGGCGTCTCCGGGCTCAACGCGGCCGCGATCGCGCTGGGCATGCAGGGCGAGGTGCTGCTCCTGGACAAGAACATCTCCCGGCTGCGCGGCGCGGACGCCATCTACCAGGGGCACCTGCAGACGGTCGCGTCCAACGGTTACGAGATCGAGAAGGCCGTGCTCGACGCCGACCTGGTCATCGGCGCCGTGCTGGTGCCGGGTGCGAAGGCGCCGAAGCTGATCAGCAACGACCTGGTCAAGCGCATGAAGCCGGGCAGCGTGCTGGTCGACATCTCCATCGACCAGGGCGGCTGCTTCGAGGACTCGCACCCGACCACGCACGACGAGCCGACCTACCGGGTGCACGACTCGATCTTCTACTGCGTGGCGAACATGCCCGGCGCCGTGCCGCATACCAGCACGTACGCGCTGACCAACGTGACCCTGCCCTACGCGCTGGAACTGGCCAACCGCGGCTGGCACGACGCCCTGCGCCGCGACCCGGCGCTCGCGCTCGGGCTCAACACGCACGACGGCCACGTCACCTACGGCCCGGTCGCGGACGCGCACGGGATGAACCCCATTGCCCTGCAAGACGTCCTGGCATAGAACTCCATGGTGGACGTCGACGGCGGGAACCCGACTGTGCAGCTGAGCCGTGTCGTCGACGCCTACCTGGACCACCTGACCGTCGAGCGCGCGCTCGCGGCGAACACGCTCGCGTCGTACCGCCGTGATCTCGAACGCTACGTCGAGTGGCTGGCCGGGGCCGGGATCGGCCGCCTGTCCGACGTGGCCGCGCGCGACATCGCCGGCCATGTCGCGGCGCTGCGCACGGCCGACGGCGACAGCCCGCCGCTGTCGGCCTCCTCGGCCGCCCGTGCCGCCAGTGCCGTGCGCGGCCTGCACCGCTTCGCGCTGCTGGAGGGGCTGGCGCCGGACGACCCCTCGCGCGAGGTGAAGCCGCCGTCGCTGCCCAAGCGGCTGCCCAAGGCGCTCGACGTCGACCAGGTGTCGCGGCTGCTCGCGGTGCCGCCGCAGGCCGCCGGGCCGCTGGACCTGCGCGACGCGGCGCTGCTGGAGTTCCTCTACGGCACCGGCGCCCGCATCTCCGAGGCGGTCGGCATCGCCGTCGACGCCCTCGACCTCGACGCCCGGCCCGGCATGGCCGTGCTGCGCGGCAAGGGCGGCAAGACCCGGCTGGTGCCGATGGGCAACTACGCGCGCACGTCGCTGGACGCGTACCTGGTCCGCGGCCGCCCGTCGCTTTCCGCCAACGGCACCGGCGTGCCCAACGTGTTCCTCAACGCACGCGGGGGCGCGCTGTCGCGGCAGAGCGCCTGGACGATCCTGCGCAAGGCCGCGCACCGGGCCGGCCTGCCGGTCGACGGGCCGGCCGGCGTCTCGCCGCACACGCTGCGGCACTCCTTCGCCACGCACCTGCTCGACGGCGGCGCCGACATCCGGGTCGTGCAGGAGTTGCTCGGGCACGCCTCGGTGACCACGACGCAGGTGTACACCCTGGTCACGGTCGACCGGCTGCGCGAGGTCTACGCGACGGCGCACCCGCGCGCACGCTGACCCGCGATGGCTGGATGCGGGAGACCTATCGGGTGCGGCGCGTCGCCCGTGGTGCCGGGTACCCGTGCCGGGTGGCCGGGCGGGCGACGCGCCGCCGGGCGCGGGCTACTTGTGGCGGTTGTACATGCGTGGGGCCTTGGGGCTGCCACCCTTGCCGACGCCGCCGCGGCCGCCGCGGCCGCCCGAACCCGGGGGCAGCGAGCGATTGGCCTGGGCGCGGCGCAGGGCCTCGAGCGGATTGGCCGGCGCGCTCTCCTCGACGGCCTCCGCGGCCGTGCTCTCGGCCTCGGGGGTCCTGTCCGAGGCGTGCGCGGCATGCTCGGCGGCGTGCGCGGATTCGTCTGAATGGTTTACGGCAGGCATGGGAGCGTCTCCTTCGCGGGACGTGCTGACCGCAGCCAACAGGCTGCTGGACAGGCTGCAAACGACTGGCGGTAGACGGACAGGCTGCTGCCGCGCGGGAGGCGAAGCGGGAAGTGATAAACCCACAACGGGGGCCGGCCTGCTGCGCCGGATCGGCGGTCAGCGGCGGGCGCGCGCGGCGTCAGTGGGCTCAGAAACGCATGCGCAAGACGCTACAGCACCCCGGCCCCTCGCGCACGCGAGTTTTCGCCGGGGTGCTGTAGATGCCGTGCGTTCAGGGGAACACCTTGATCGCGGGTGGCCACGCCGCCGTGTTGTCCGCGTCCTGCGGCCTGATGCCCAGCGTGATCTGCGTGACCTGGCTCGCCGGGGTCGGCTTGAGGCCGTTGAGCTCGGCCTTGACATACGTGGTGCCGTCGCCGAGCACCCGCTGGCACTCGATGCTGGACGTACAGTCGAGCTTGTCGGCCATCCTGGGCCCGGCGTCGGTGCGGCCGAACGACAGCGTCAGCGCCGGGAAGCTCTGCAGGTCGATCGGCTCGGTCAGGGGCAGCGCCGGGTGCTGCGGCGACAGGCGGACGGCCGACACCACCTGCTCGCCGCTGCCCATGTCCCCCATGTCGGTGCCGTAGCTCACCGACAGCAGGCTGAAGCCGTGCGGCAGGGACGAGGGAAGGAAGCCGACGGGAAACTCCTTCGTCGCAGACGGCGCGAGCCCGTCGGCGATCGCGACGAGTTCCTCTTTCGTGGGCACGCTCTCCCACGACGACCAGTAGATGGCCGCCCAGGCGTCCGTCGTGTACTGCCAGGCCAGGGTCGGCACCTGCCCCCGCACCGTCTGCATCCCAGCCCGGTCGGCGCTCGGCAGCGGCGGTTCGGCCGAGTCGCCGGCGTAGTGCAGCAGCCCGACGCCCGCGCGCACCCCGAGCTTCTGCGCGGACTTACCGAACGCGGCCGCGTGGAAGGCGCCGGGGCGGTACACCACCAGGATCCCGCCGCGGAGCAGCCCCGGCACGCGCGACAGGCCGGGCACCGACGCCGCCGTCGTGGGCAGCGGCGACGAGAAGTTGGCCGACAGGTCGATCCCGGCGTCGATCGAGGACTGCTGGTACGCCATGGTCACCAGGTCGGGGTCGCTCACCAGGTAGGACCCGGCCGTGTAGCCCTTGTACGTGGTCACGAACGGCTGCGCGTCGGCGAACGCCGTCCAGCCCGCCGACATCGCCGGGTTGTGCAGGGTGCTCGGGTCGACCGCGGGCGTCAGCGCGGCCGGTGTCGCGGCCAGGACCAGGGCCGCGGTGACGGCCGCGACCGCCGCCGCGGCGCCCCCGCCGACCGACGACAGCAGGGCGAGCCGCCGCCGGCGGCGGGCGAGGTGCCGGCCTGCGGCGGTGATGTCGTCAACGCTGAGCCGCGGTGGCGGCGCATCGTCCCGCACCGACGTCAGCAGCGTGCGCAGATCCTGTTCCATGCCCTTCCCTCCCATCCTGGTCGTGGCCGAGGCCGATCGGGACGACGCCATCCGCCACAGCGCCGCCTGCGGTGTCGTCAGTGGCCCGCAGTTCCTCCGCGCCGAGCAGTGCGCGGAGCGCGGCGAGCCCCCTGGCGGTCTGGCTCTTGACCGTGCCCGGCTGGCGGCCGAGCACCTCGGCGGTCTCCTCAACGCTCAGCCCCTCGTAGTACCGCAGCACCAGCACGGCGCGCTGGCCGGGTGCCATGCGGGCGAGCGCGGCGCGGATCCGCAGCCGCTCGTCGACCTGGTCGGCGTGGTCGGGCCCAGGCAGTTCGGGCAGCGCGTGTCCGGCTGAGCGTTCCCGGCGGCGCCACGGTCGCCGGCTCTCGTCGACCAGGGCGTGCACGATCGCCCGCCGCACGTACGCCAGCGGCGTGTCCACCTTCTTCCAGCGCACGTACAGCTTGGCCAGCGACGCGGCGACCGCGTCCTCGGCGGTGTGCCAGTCCCCGCAGGTCAGGTAGGCGAGCGAGCGCAGACCGTCGAATCGCGCGGTGACGAATTCGCGGAAATGCGCCTCGTCGTCTTGATTCACCCGGCGGGCTCCCTTCGTCGAGGGTGGACGGAACCGCCCGGGGAAGGGTTGCACACGATTGCGGATTCTTTTTCCGGTCAACGGGGCCTATGTCCCGATCGACGGCAAATGTCGAGCCAAGTCGGTACGTCCGGACGATACGGGTACCGCCTTGGGGTGACTGCCCGTTTATGCTGAAATAGGCGATAAGCCGGGCTGTGCATGGCCGGACTTATCGCCTGTTTCAGTCTTTCGCCGGGGTGCTGCGCGCGATCACGGTGCCGCGGCGGCCGTGGCTTCCTGCGATGCCGGTGGCGGGGACGGAGCTTGCGTCGTCGGCTCGGCCGGCGGCTTGCTCGTCGCCGGGGGAGCCGACGACGCCGGGTGGCTGCCCGGCGCCGAGGAGCTCGGGGACGCGGTCGCCGAGGGGGTGCCGGCCCGCGGCGAATCGTCGTGCGTCGGGGCGTGCGACGGGGGCGGGGCGCCTGGCTCGTGGGCCGACGTCGGCGTGGCCACCGACGCCGAGACGATCGGGTGGGGGCCGCTGGAGTCGGGCGGGCTGACGAACTTGCGGTTCAGCGCGATCGCCGCCAGGACGACGCCGGTGACGAGCGCGACCATCGCCACGCCGGCGGCGATCGGGACCCACAGCGGGCGCCCGGCCGGCTCGCCATCGCCGTCACCGTCGGGCTCGGGCGTCGTGATGGCGGTCGGTGCGGAGGTGCGCACCAGCGGTACGACATCCAGGTCTTCGCGCGTGGCGGTCCGCTCGGCGCGGGCCGCGGCGGCCATGGCGGCGGCGGTGGGGAAGCGGTCCTGCGGATCCTTGGCCATGGCCCGCTCGACCAGCGCGCGCGTGGCGGGCGCCAGCGTCTCCGGCAGCGGCGGGGGCTCGTCCTGCAGATGCTTGATGGCGATCTCGAGCGGCGAGTTGCCGCTGAACGGCGGGGCGCCGGTGAGGCAGTGGTACGCCACGACGCCGAGCGCGTAGACGTCCGTCACCGGCGAGATGGGGTTGCCGGAGGCCTGCTCGGGCGACATGTACAGCGCGGTGCCGATGACGGCGTTGACCTTCGTGACCGAGGTGACCGACTCGGAGCGGGCCACGCCGAAGTCGACCAGGGTGACGGCACCGTTGTCGGAGACGAGCAGATTGCCGGGCTTGACGTCGCGGTGGATGATCCCCTTCTCATGGGCGGCGTGCAGCGCGTCGGCTGCCTGGGCCACGATCCTGAGGGTCTCCTCGACCGGCAGCGCGCCCGCGGCCTTGATCCGCTCGCCGAGGGCGCTGCCGTCGACGAACGCCATGACCAGGAACAGCGTGCCCTCGGGGGTCTCGCCGTAGTCGTAGACGCCGACGACGCCCGGGTGCCCGATCGAGGCCATGATGCGTGCCTCGGAACGGAACCGGCTGCCGAACTCGGCGTTGGCCACGTGGCCCGGTAGCAGCACCTTCACGGCCACGGTGCGCCCGAGCGTCTTGTCGGTGGCCCGGAACACCTGCCCCATGCCGCCGCTGGCGACGAACTCATCGAGGCGGTATCGAGCGCCGAGCACGTCCCCTGGTCCCAACACGTGCATGACCGTACCCAACGATGAGCTTCGCGACACGCCGGGCGCGCAGTGCGATATGTACCCTGCAGTGACGTACAGTCGGGCAACGGCTGACTCGCTCCCCCCCGCAGGCCGACGCCGATTCGGTCCCGGGTGGAGACAAAGCCGCCGGGAGGGGCGAAGACAGCGATGACAGGCATGGGCGACCAGGCGGAGTCGTGGACCACCGCGATGCGCGCCGAGCAGGCCTCGCTTGACCTCGGTGCGGAGCTCGGGCCGGCCGACCCGACCGCGTACACAATGCGCAAAGCGATTCCCGAGCCGATGCCGATGGACCGGCACGGCCCGGCGCGGATCATCGCGATGGCCAACCAGAAAGGCGGCGTCGGCAAGACGACGTCGACCATCAACCTCGGCGCGGCGCTCGCGGAGTACGGGCGGCGGGTGCTACTCGTCGACTTCGACCCGCAGGGCGCGCTCTCGGTCGGTCTCGGCGTCAATCCCCACAACCTCGATCTCACGATCTACAACGTCCTGATGGACTCCGACGTGACGGTCGAGGACATCAGGATCAAGACGGACGTCGCCGGGCTGCACCTGCTGCCGGCCAACATCGACCTGTCCGCCGCCGAGATCCAGCTGGTCACCGAGGTCGCGCGGGAGATGGCCCTGGCCCGGGTGCTGCGCCCGGTGCTCAAGGAGTATGACTTCATCCTGATCGACTGCCAGCCCTCGCTCGGCCTGCTCGCGATCAACGCCCTCACCGTCGCACACGGCGTCATGATCCCGCTGGAATGTGAGTTCTTTTCACTTCGCGGTGTCGCGCTGCTGCTCGATACGATCGACAAGGTGCGGGAGCGGCTCAACTTCGACCTGGAGCTCGAGGGCATCCTGGCCACGATGTATGACAGCCGCACCACGCACTGCCGCCAGGTGCTGCAGCGGGTCGTGGAGGCGTTCGGTGACAAGGTGTATCAGACCGTGATCACCAAGACGGTCAAGTTCCCGGAGTCGACCGTCGCCGGTGCGCCCATCACCACCCTCGACCCGGCCTCCTCCGGTGCGCGCAACTACCGGCAGCTGGCGCGCGAGGTGATCGCGCAGCAGGCCGAGCGGCGGCTGTAAGGGTTTTCGCTGTTCGTGCGCTAGGTTCTTCGCGTGACTGAGCCGGTTTTGGACTCGGCGTCGGTTTTCGACTCGGCGTCCCCGCCCCCGCCGTCCTCGGACGCCGCCGGGCCACTGGACGCTGCGCCGGTTCCCGCGTCCGTGCCGGCCCCGGCGGCTGCTTCGGACCCGTCGGCTCCGGCCACCTCCGGTTTTCAGGTCAGGCTCGCCAATTTCACCGGCCCGTTCGACCTGCTGCTGCAGCTCATCGGCAAGCACAAGCTCGACGTCACCGAGGTCGCGCTGCACACGGTGACGGACGATTTCATCGCGTACATCAGGGCGATGGGCGACGCCTGGGATCTCGACGAGGCCTCGGAGTTCCTGGTCGTGGCGGCGACACTGCTCGACCTCAAGGCCGCGCGGCTGCTGCCCTCGGCGACCGTCGAGAACGAGGAGGATCTCGCGCTGCTGGAGGCGCGGGACCTGCTCTTCGCGCGGCTGCTGCAGTACAAGGCCTTCAAGGAGGCCGCCGCCCACATCGCCGGCCTTGAGGCGATCGGGTCGCGGCGCTACCCGCGCTCGGTCGCCCTCGAGCCGCGCTACGCTGAGGCGCTGCCCGACCTGGTCCTCGGCGTCGGCCCGCAGCGGCTGCTGAAGCTGGCGCTGAAGGCGTTCACCCCGAAGACTCCGCCGGTCGTGTCGATCGCGCACATCCACATGGTGCGGGTCAGCGTGCGCGAGCACGCGAACATCATGCGCGACCGCCTGCGGGAATGTCGCGTTGCGACGTTCGCCGACCTGTGCGTGGATTGCGAGTCGACGCTGGAGGTGGTTGCCCGCTTCCTCGCCCTCCTGGAGTTGTACCGCGAGAATCTGATCAACTTCGAGCAGGTGCAGGCGCTGGGCGAACTCATCGTGCACTGGACGGCCGCCGAGGACGCGGACGTCAGCATCGAGGTCGAGGAGTACGAAGGGTCGCCGGCTCCGGCGGCCGGCGGCCCCACTCCTGCCGATCCTCCAGATTCCTCCAACTTGGTGGATTCCGCGGGTTCGTTGGATGCTTCGGACCTGTCGGTGGGCGGGGACGCTGGGGTGGACGTGGACAACGAGGTGGACGAGTGAACCAGGACGACAAGCCGACGGGGTCGCTTGCCGACCAGGCCGCGAACTGGATTCCACCGTGGGCCCGCCCGAAGCCGGAAACGCAGCCGCAGTCCTTTCCCGACTTGCAGTGGCAGTCCGACCCCGAGGATCCCGACTCCCCGGATTCCGCTGATTCACCGGCTTCTTCGAATGCGGCTGATTCGGTGGCCTCCGCAGATGCGGTTGATTCGCCGGCTTTCTCGGGCGCCGCTGATTCGTCGGCCTCTCCGGATTCCTTTGATGCGTCGGAACCCACCGCGCCGGAGCCTTCGGATTCGGTTTCGTCTTCGGAGCCTGAGCCGGTCGCTGAGCCCGGGCCGGAGCTTGCGTCGGATTCTGTGCCGGAGTCCGAGCCGGCGCCGGTTTCGCAGCCTGAGTCCGAGCTTGCGTCGGTTTCCGAGCCCGAACCGGCTCCAGAGTCTGAGCCCGAGACCGTCCCCGAGCCCGAGCCGGTCACTGCGGCGGAGCCCGAATCGGTTGCCGAGCCTGAGGCTCTCTCCGAGGCCGGGTCGGTCGTCGAGCCTGAGCTTCAGTCTGTCGCCGAGGCGGTGCCTGAGGCTCTGTCCGAGGTCGGGTCGGTCGTCAAACCTGAGTCTCAGTCTGTCGCCGAGGCGGTTGTCGAGTCCGAGCCCGCTGTCGAAACCGATTCCACTGCCCTGTCCGATTCCACTGCCCCCTCCGAGCCCTCTGTCGCGTCCGAGTCTGTCGCGGATCCTGCGTCTCTCGTTGAGGCTGCGGGGGCGCCGGGTGTCGTGGCGCAGGTCAAGGTGGGCACGAAGAAGGAGGCTCCGGCCGAGAGTGTTCGGGCGGAGATGACCGACAGTGAGCTTCGCGGTGCGGTAGAGGCGATTCTGCTGGTCGTCGACGAGCCGACCAGCGAGGTGACACTCGCCCAGGTGCTTGAGCAGCCGGTCGATCGGGTGCTGACGGCGCTGGAGGCGGCGTCCCGGCAGTACACCTCGATGGGTTTTGGCTTTGATCTTCGGCGGGTGGCCGGGGGCTGGCGGCTCTACACCCGACCCGAATATGCCGCATATGTGGAGAAATTCGTTCTCGACGGGCAACAGATTCGGCTTACCCAGGCCGCGCTGGAGACGCTCGCCGTAGTCGCATACAAGCAGCCAGTGACCAGGTCGCGCATCTCGGCCATCCGCGGTGTGAACTGTGACGGCGTGGTCCGTACGCTGGTTACGAGAGGTCTGATCGAGGAGATCGGGAGTGAGCCCGAGAGTGGCGCATTCCTGTACCGGACCACCACGCTGTTCCTGGAGAAACTCGGCTTGGACAGCGTCGATCAGCTGCCGCCGCTCGCCCCGTTCCTGCCCGACGACATAGATGAGATCGCCGATGCCCAGCGTTGACCCGTCCATTGAGTCCGAGTTCGTGGAGTTCGAGGATTCCGCCTTCGCCGCGCCACCGGACGCCGTGCCGCCGCGCCACGAGGAGCGGCTGCAGAAGATTCTGGCCGCGGCCGGCCTGGGCTCGCGGCGCAATTGCGAGCGCATGATCGACGAGGGCCGCGTCACCATCAACGGCAAGGAGGCCACGCTCGGCGACAAGGCGGACGCGATACGTGACGCGATCCACGTCGACGGTCAGCGACTGGTGACGGACACGCGAATGGTGTACCTGGCGCTGAACAAGCCACGCGGCGTGGTCTCGACGATGGACGACGAGAAGGGTCGCGACGCGATCGCTGACTTCCTGCCGAACATCAGCACGCGGGTGTTCCACGTCGGCCGGCTGGACCAGGACAGCGAGGGCCTGCTGCTGCTCACCAACGACGGGGGTTTGGCGCACAAGCTGATGCACCCGTCGTATGAGGTCGCCAAGACGTATCAGGTGGAGATCCCCGGCCCGGTCCCGCGCGCGATGGGCAGGGAGCTGAAGGCCGGCGTCATGCTCGAGGACGGTCCGGCGAAGGTGGACTCGTTCCGGGTCGTGGACGCGTATGGCAAGGTCGCCCTCGTCGAGGTCATCCTGCACGAGGGCCGAAACCACATCGTGCGCCGCATGTTCGACGCGGTGGGCTTCCCGGTGCAGCGGCTGATCCGCACCCAGATCGGCCCGATCCGCCTGGGCGACCTGCGCCCGGGCCGCACCCGGCACCTGTCGCAGGCCGAGGTGGGCGCCCTGTTCAAGGCGGTCGGCGAGTAGCGGCCGAAGGGCGCGCCGACGAAGAACAAGGGCCGATGAAGGAAAAGGCCGGCCGGAACCCTCCCTCGGAAGCCCGGCCGGCCAGGAATGAGCGGGTCGATCAGCCCTTGCGCACCGTGGCGAGGGCCTTGCCCCAAGCCACCGTCTGATCGAGGACGGTGTTCAGCGTGGCCTCGTGCTGCGGGCCGGGCTTGAAGACGCTGAAGTTCTCGAAGTCCGAGAACAGCGACAGCGCGACCTGGGCGCGCACGTCGGCGATCTGCAGCTCGCCGGCGATGAGCCGCAGGTGCTCGACCGCGCGCGTGCCGCCCGCCGAGCCGTAGCTGACGAAGCCCGCCGCCTTGTTGTTCCACTCGGCGTAGAGGAAGTCGATCGCGTTCTTGAGCGCGCCGCTGGTCGAGTGGTTGTACTCCGGCGTCACGAAGATGTACGCGTCAAACTCGGCGATCTTGGCCGCCCACTGCTTGGTGTGCTCGTTCGCATACTGGCCCATCGCCGCAGGGGCGGCCTCGTCCAGGTGCGGCAGGTTGTAGTCGAGCAGGTCGACCAGCTCGAACTCCGCGTCCCCGCGCCGGCTCGCGATGTCGTAGACCCACTTGGCCACGGCCTCGCCGTTACGGCCCGGGCGGGTGCTGCCGAGGATGATTCCGACCTTGGTCATTGCTTGCTTCCTCTTCCTGGAGGGGCGTCACCGCCAAGGGTGACGTGTCACCGAGACGATAGCTCAGAACTACGGTGACGTGTCACCCATTCCCGTAGACTTCGTCTTGTGACGGAACCGGACTGGCTCGACGAGCGTGAGCAGCGGGCCTGGCGCGGATATCTCGCGCTGAACGCCGAGGTGCAACGGCGCATGGCGCGACAGCTGCAGCGCGAGACCGGCCTGACCGGTGCCGAGTACTCGGTGCTCGTGAGCCTGTCCGAGGCGCCGGGCGGGCGGCTGCGCGTGTTCCAGTTGCGCCACGCGGCCGAGTGGGAGAAGACCCGGCTCACGCACCAGATCACGCGGATGGTGGCGCGCGGCCTGGTCGCGCGCGAGCCCTGCCCGGACGACTCGCGCGGCGCGTTCGTCGTGCTGACCGAGGCCGGCTGGGAAGCGGTGACGGCCGCGGCGCCGCGGCACGTTGCTCACGTGCGGCACTGGTTCTTCGACGCTCTGCAACCGGGGCAGGTGGACGCACTGATCGACATCTCGCGGTCGGTGCTGACGCACCTGCCGGAGGCCGATCGGGCGATGGGGGAGCGGTGCGGGTTGTCTGCCGTCGATGAGGCGGAGGCGTGCGGCTCTGATCTGGCCGGTGCGAGCGAGAATTGCGCCAGCACGGGTTGCCTATCCGAAATGTCCGAGATTTCCGAACCTGCCGAACCGTGCCTGCCCTGTGGCGATGGCGACAGCGCCGACCGGTGAGGTCGACAGCTCACATCTTGGCCGGTATTCCGGAAATGTCCGAAACGGTGGCGAGTCGGTACGCCCGCGTGTCATACCACGGAAGCCAGGTGTGACGGCCCCTCCCGTGGGCGGGTGTCATCGGCGGGTCAAGTACTGTTTTGAAGGGCTTCATCGAGTCATCTGTGTTAGGAGACGGGCGTGCACGACGAAGGTCGGCAACTGGTGGTTGCCGTCGACGGGCCGTCCGGCTCAGGTAAGTCGACGATCTCCCGGCGGGTCGCTCAGGCGCTCAACGCCCGCTACCTGGACACCGGCGCGATGTATCGCGCCGTCACATATGCCGTGCTGCGCGACAACGTCGACCTCGGCGACGCCGACAAGATCGCCGCGGTGGCCGAGGACGTGCAGATGACCATAGGGACGGACCCGGCGGCGCCACACATCAGCGTCGACGGGATCGGCGTCGACCACGAGATCCGCGGGTCCGAGGTGACGCGGGCGGTGTCGGCGGTCTCGGCGGTGCCGGCCGTGCGCGCGCTGCTCGTCGCCCGCCAGCGGGAGATCATCGCCGAGGCGGAACGGATCGTCGTCGAAGGGCGCGACATCGGCACGGTCGTGGCGCCGGACGCCGACCTCAAGGTGTATCTGACCGCCGACGCCGAGGAACGCGCCCGCCGCCGCAGCAGCGAGAACGCCTCGAGCCAGGCGGCGACCGCCGCCGACCTCGCCCGCCGCGACCGCCTCGACTCGACCCGTGCGGCTGATCCGCTGCGCCAGGCCGAGGACGCCGTCGTGCTCGATACCACCTCACTCGGCATCGACGAGGTGGTCGACCGGCTGCAGCGCATGCTCGACAAGGTGACGGCGTGAACTCGATGTCCGCAGACGTCTCGCGCGAGGCCGTCGACGCCGAGCCGGAGATCGAGCTGAGCCTGCCCATCGTCGCCGTCGTCGGCCGCCCCAACGTCGGAAAATCCACCCTGGTCAACCGCGTGCTCGGGCGCCGGCAGGCGGTCGTCGAGGACGTCGCCGGAGTGACGCGCGACCGGATCGCGTATGACGCTGAGTGGACCGGTCGGCAATTCACGATCGTCGACACCGGCGGTTGGCTGCCCGATGCCCGCGAGCGCGCGAAGGCCATCGCCACGCAGGCCGAAATCGCCGCGCAGACCGCCGATGTGGTGCTCCTCGTCGTCGATGCCACGATCCCGCCGACCTCCGACGACGAGGCGGCCGTGCGCATGCTGCGCCGCAACGGCAGCCGGGTCATCCTGGTCGCCAACAAGGTCGACAATGACCGCATCGAGGGCGAGATCGCCAGCCTGTGGGGCCTGGGCCTGGGTGAACCCTTCCCGGTGTCGGCCCTGCATGGCCGCGGTTCGGGAGACCTCCTCGACAAGATTCTGGAAAACCTTCCAAAAGCCCGTCCGGTCGTACCTCGTGAGGCCGGCCCTCGCCGGATCGCCCTCGTCGGACGTCCGAACGTCGGCAAGTCCAGCCTGCTGAACAAGCTCGCCAAAGAGGAGCGGGCGGTCGTCGACTCGGTCGCCGGAACGACCGTCGACCCGGTCGACAGCCTCGTCGAGTTCGGCGGCGAGACGTGGCACCTCGTCGACACCGCCGGCCTTCGCAAACGCGTTTCCCACGCCAGCGGCACCGAGTACTATGCATCGCTGCGCACCAATGCCGCGATCGAGGCCGCCGAGGTCGCGATCGTTCTGCTCGATGCGAGCGAGCCCATTTCCGAGCAGGACCAGCGCATCATCTCGATGGTCATCGAGTCGGGCCGTGCGCTGGTCATCGCGTTCAACAAGTGGGACCTCGTCGACGACGACCGCCGGTATCAACTCGGCAAGGAGATCGACCGCGAACTGCGCCGCGTCCCGTGGGCGGTGCGCGTCAACGTCTCCGCGCTGACCGGCCGCGCTGTGGACAAGCTCGCCCCCGCGCTGCGCACGGCCCTGGCGAACTGGGAGCGCCGGGTGCCGACCGGCCAGCTCAACCAGTGGCTCACCGCGCTCGTGCAGGCAACCCCGCACCCGGTCCGCGGCGGCCGCGCCCCGCGGGTGCTGTTCGCCACCCAGGCCGGTGTTTCCCCGCCGAAGTTCGTGCTGTTCACTACCGGGGCCCTGGACCCGGGTTATGTCCGTTTCGTGGAGCGCCGCCTGCGCGAGGAGTTCGAGTTCACCGGCACCCCGATCCACATCACGGTCAAGCCGCGGAAAAAGAACAAGAAATAGCAGATCCGGGACGGCGCTAGATCTTCGTGGTTACGTGATGGAGCCGGGTGGGGCGATCCATATCGTCGGCTGGCCGGTTACCTTGGTGACTTCGTCGAAGTCGTGGTCGTAATGGACCAGTGTGAGGCTGCTCAGTTCGGCGGTCGCGGCGAGGAGCAGGTCGGCCGCGCTGGCTGAGCGATGGGTGCCGCGAGCGGTCATGGCAGCCTGGACCTCGGTTGCTCGGCTGAAGACCCGCTCGGGCATCGCGATCCATGCGAAGGTCGCGTCGAACAGTTCCAGCCATTCCTCACGGTCGGCCTTCGACCGGGCGCTGTGCAGCAGTTCCAGCTCGGTGATTGGGCAGATGCCCATGACGCCCGCGGTGACCTGCGGCTGCCAGCGAGCGCGAACGTCTCGGTCGCGCAGCAGCCGGACCACCGCGCTCGTGTCGACCAGGAAGCGGGCCGGTGTCATGTGCGATACGTGCCCTTGTCCAGCAGTTCGTCGAATGCGCCGCTCTCGCCGAGCTCTGCGAGGCGAGCCAGGGCCTTGGCCCGACGCAGCTGGTTGGCTGTCTCGCGCAGGGCGGTGTTGACCGTGTCCTTCTTGGTCTTGGTGCCGAGCAGCGCCGATGCCTCGGCAAGGGCGTCATCGTCGACATCGATAAGTACCTTCGTCATCGCAGACCATCCTTTATATATCGGGTACCGTTCGAGTATATCCGGATCCGAGTGGTCGGACTGCGTCACGGGGTCAAGAGGTCTCGAAACGGTCGGACATGGCGTACCGGAGCAGGACCAGGTCGTCCATCTGCCGGACCTCGGCCATGGCGGCACGGTGGCCCGGATGCCACGGGAACAGTCCGTCGCCGACGAAGCGCGGCGCTCGCCCGTCACCCACGAAGAACGGCGCGATCACCAGCTGGAGCTCGTCGACAAGGCCGGCCGTGAGGAACATCGTGTGGATCGTGCCGCCGCCCTCGACCAGCAGCCGCCGCACGCCGCGCGCCGCGAGATCCTCGAGGGCGAGGCCGGGGTCGACCGGCTCGCCGCCGTCGACGACGGTGGCGCGGCCGTCCAGCCGGGCGCGGTTGCGGCGGGCCGTCCTTGTCGCGCAGTACACGATCTTGTCGGTGTCACCCTCGGTGAAGAACCGTGACTCCGGGTCGACATCACCGTGCCCGACGATCGCGACCTTGGCCGGCAGCGGTGGTAGCCCGTTCTCGGCGCGCCGCTCCCGCCGCTCCTGGGCGCGCACCATCAGCCGCGGATTGTCGCGGCGGATCGTGTTGGCGCCCACCAGGATCGCGTCGCATTCGGCGCGCATCGCGTCGACGCGATCGAGATCCTCGCTGTTGGACAGCATGAGCCGTTCGTCGGTGGCGTCGTCCAGGTAGCCGTCGAGCGACATCGCGCAGCTCAGCACCACGTACGGCCGTTCGCGCGGCGTCGTGACATCGCTGCTCGTGGCCGCGCCGGCACTGCCGGCGGGCGAGGTGTGCGCATCGGTGCGAGCGCCGAACGTGGTCATGCTGTCGCTCTCCTTCAGCTGGCCATGGCGCGTCGGCGGAACAGCAGGACCGCGACGCCGGGAAGGCTCGACACCAACACCAGTACCCCGTAGACGCTCGCTGTCGCGACTCCCTGCGCGGCGGTCAGCCCGGCGGCGCCGAACGCCCACGCGGCAACGCCCTCGCGCGGACCGAACCCGCCGACGTTCGCGGGCAGGCCCATCGCCAGCAGGGCCAGGAGCATCAGCGGCAGCAGCTGTGCGGCCGGGGCGGTCAGCCCGGCGGTACGCGCGGCGACCAGAAACGTCACGAGGTGCCCACCGACGGCGACCGCCGAGAAGAACACGACGCCAGGCCAGATCCGCCGCGCCAGCAGCACTTCGCGTACGTCGGCGCGCACGGTGCGCACCGTCCGCCGCCACGCCCGCGGCCCACGCCGACCGGCGACCAGCGCCAGCAGCGCGAAGACCAAGCCGATCACGGCCAGCGCGATCGCGATGCGCGGCACATACGGTTGTACCGGCGACGGCAGCGCCCACAGCAGTGCCACCGCGAGCGCGCACTGCACCACCTGCCCCGCGGTGCGCTCCCACACCACAGCACGGATCCCCCGGCCGACGTCGCCGCGCTCCCGCCCGTGACCGACCGCACGGTCGACGTCACCCAGCACGCCCCCCGGGAGCATGGAGTTGATCAGCACCGCGCGGTAACAGTCCGCGACCGCCGAGCGCAGGGGCAGTCGCAGGCCCAGCCCGCCCGCGACGAGCCGCCACCGCCAGGCGCACGCCACGATGGTCGCCGCCCCGACCCCGAGCGCCGCGACCAGCGCCCAGGCGTCGATCATCCGCAGCCCGGCGAGGAACGGCCCGCTGCCCAGCCGCCACAACAGCACCGCCAGCACGGCCAGCCCGCCAAGCGTCCGCAGGAGCCCCCAGGGGATTTTCGGCCTCCGCACACCGTCGCGCCGGCCGCCGGGAGAGCCCGCACCGGGGCCGGATTCCGCGTCGGGACGGCGGCCCGCCGCAGGAGGGCGTGTGCGGCGGTGGTCGAGGCGCCGTTGCAGCCTGCTCTCGTTCTCCGCGCCTTCGTCCGCGGCGAGTGAGCTGCGAGCGTCAGGAGCGACCGCCGGCGCCGGCGCGTTCGTGTCCGGCGCGGCCTCGTGCGCGGGCACGTGGATGCGCTGCATGGCGGACTCCTTCAGGGGATCTCTGAGTGTCGTACGTCTTCCGCGGCGATCGGGTTCATCCCGGGTGCCGGATCTGGTCGGATGACAGCCGCCGGAGCGCCTTCGCGACCGTACGGGCGGTTACCGTCCAGTCCGTCAGCGTCGCGCGGCGGGCCAGGGCGGCGAAGCGCAGGCGGCGACGGAGGGCGGGATCGGTCAGCCAGCGGCGCAGGGCGGCGGCGAGCGCGGCCGGGTCGTCCGGCGGGACCAGCAGTCCGGGCACGGCGCCGTCCGGGGCGCGTCCGACGGCATCCGTCAGGCCCTTGGCTGTCGTGGCCAGGACCGGGATGCCGCGGGCCAGGGCCTCGGCGGCGACCATGCCGTACGTCTCGCCGCGGGACGGGTGGACGAGCAGGTCCGCCGCCGAGTACAGGGCGTCGAGGTCGGCGCCCGTCCTCGGGCCGGCCAGTCGCAGCCGGTCGCCGATGGTGAGCGCGTCGATGCGTGCCGTCAGGGTGCGGACGAAATCCGGGTCGCGGTCCAGGGCGCCCACGCAGACACACGTCCAAGGTAGGTCGACGAGCCGGGCCAGGGCCTCCACCAGCACATCGTGGCCCTTGTGGGGCCCGATCACCGCAACGCACAGCAGCGCAGCGCCGCCGCCGAAGTCAACGTCGCCGCTGCCGGTGGCGGGCTGGGCCGGGGTGACACCGGGCGTGGCGACGTCGATACGGTCGGTGGGAAGGTCGTACAGGTCCGACAGGCGGCGGCGCGTCCACTCGCTGGTGGCGATGATCGCGGACGCGGCGAGCAGCGCCCGCGACTCGGCCGGGCGCGCCGCCGGGTCGGTGTCACCGAACGGCATGTGCACCAGCACGGCCAGCCGCAGCCGGGGTGCGTGTGCCGCCACGGTCTCCGGCGCGCACGACGCGACCAGGCCGTCGACCAGGACGGATGCGCCCCGCGGCAGACCGGCCATGAGTTCGTCGAGCGCGGCCAGGTCGCCGGCGTCCGGCTTTGGCCAGGCGCCCTGCGCGGGGTGCTCGCACACCGGCCAGCCAAGTGCGGCGAGGCCGGTGCAGAGCTCGCGGTCGTACCGATTGCCGCCGCTCGGCGCCGCGGCGTCGTCGATGTCGTTGGGCAGTACCACGTGCAACTCGGTGTCGCTCGGCGGCGCTGCTTGCGGTTTGTCCGCCGTGGCCCGGTGCGGTCGGGTCACAGGGGACGCTCGTATGTCGCCCAGGCGACGTGGGACTCACGCAGTGTCACCGAGATTCGCTGCAGGCCTGCGGCGCCGGCACCCAGGGCGCCCGCGTGCACGCGGGCGGCCAGGCGGTCGGCGACCACTGCGGCGAGCATCTCCGTTGACGTGTTCACGCCCGCGAAGCCAGGGTCGTCGTCCAGGTTTCGGTAGTTCAGCGCGGCCAGGACATCCTTCAGCTCCTCTGCCGCGCGGCCGATGTCGACCACCAGGTTGTCGGCGTCCAGTTCCGGGCGGAAGAAGGTCACGTCGACGATGTACGTCGCGCCGTGCAGACGCTGGGCCGGGCCGAAGACCTCGCCGCGGAAGCTGTGGGCGATCATCATGTGGTCACGGACGGTGAGGCTGTACACGCGGAGTGGCTCCTGTCTCGGGGAATTGCTTACTCGTTGCCGTAGGTGATCAGGTGGCACAGGGCCGGCAGGGTGCCCGCGGCGAGGCGAGGGAGCACCACCGGCAGGTCCTCGAACGGCGAGGAGCCGGTGATGAGTGCGTCGAACGCCGGATCGCGCAGCAGGCGCAGGGCCAGCGCCATCCGGTCGGCGTACGTGCGGCTGGCGCGCCGGGCCGGTGACACGGTGCCCACCTGGCTGCTGCGGATCGTGAGCCGGCCGGAGTGGAACGCGCCGCCCAGGGCGAGGGTGACCGGGCGGTCGCCGTACCAGCTCAGCTCCAGGACCGTCCCCTCCGGGGCGAGCAGGTCCAGCGAGCGCTGCAGGCCCGCCTGGGAGGCGCTCGCGTGTACGACGAGGTCGCGACCGGTCGACGCGGTGTCCGGCGTCGCGAACGTCACGCCCAGCGCCTCGGCGGTCGCCCTCCGTGCCGGGTCGGTGTCGACGAGCTCCACCTCGGCGCCCGGGAAACGGGCCAGCAGCGCGGCGACGCAGCAGCCGACCATGCCGGCGCCGACGACCGTGACGCGGTCGCCGATCAGCGGGGCGGCGTCCCACAGGGCGTTCACCGCGGTCTCGACCGTCCCGGCGAGAACGGCCCGCTGCGGGGGCACGCCGTCGGGCAGTTCCACGACCGATTCGCGCGGTACCACATAGCCGGTCTGATGAGGGAAGAGGCAGAACACCGCGCGGCCGACCAACGCTGGCGGGCCGGCCTCGACGACGCCCACGTTGAGGTATCCGTACTTGACCGGATACGGAAAGTCGCCTTCCTGGAACGGTGCGCGCATGATCGCGTGCTGGTCCGGCGGGACCTTGCCGGAGAACACCAGCGTCTCGGTGCCGCGGCTCACGCCCGAGTACATGGTCCGGACCATGACCTCGTCGCCGGTTGGCGGGCGCAACGTGACCGAACGGATCTCACCGCGGGGCGGCGCGGGGACCGCGGGGGAGCCGGCGGTGATCCAGAACGCCCGGGCCTCGCGCATTGGGCGCTCCTTCCTGGTTCGGTTCATCGGGGCGTACCCGTTTCCTGCGTCTGCGATCGGCTCGTCCCGGCCGGACCCGAAGCCGGTGCCGCGTCCGGCATGATCCAGGGCGATCGAACCGCCGCGGAGCCGTGCGCGTATGCATTGTCGGGTCCATTGTCACGAAGCACAGCCACCTATACGGAGCGACGATGCCGAGGGTTCGAACCGGTCCGGTCGTTGGACTGATCTTCCACTTCGCCGTGCTGGGCGCTCTCGCGGCGAGTGTCCGGCTCGGTACGGCGGGCTGGCTGGTCGGTCTCGCCAGCGGTGTCGTCACGTTCGTGGCGCTGGGTCACGGGCTGCGACGCAGCGGAGCCGAGGTGTTCGGCGCGGCGAACTGGGTGACGCTGACCCGGGCCGGGCTCGTCGGCGGGGTGGCCGCGCTGATCGCCGACTCGTTCACGCGTCCCGCGCCCGTGCCGGTCCTGTGCACGCTGAGTGCGGTCGCGCTGGCGATGGACGCGGTCGACGGGTATGTCGCGCGGCGTACCGGCGGGGTCACGGCGCTGGGTGCGAAGTTCGACATGGAGACCGACGCCTGGCTGATCCTGGTGCTGAGCGTGTACGTGGCGCAGTCGGTCGGGCCGTGGGTCCTCGTCATCGGGGCGATGCGGTACGTGATCGGCTTCTCCACCTGGCTGGTGCCGTGGCTGCGCGGGCCGGTCCCGCCGCGATACTGGCGGAAGGTGGTCGCGGCGATGCAGGGCGTGACCCTTGCGGTGGCGGCCTCCGGGCTGCTCCCGCGCGGGGTGACGACCGCCGCCGTGGCGATCTCGCTGCTGTTCCTCGTGGAGTCGTTCGGCTCCGAGGTGTTGTGGCGCTGGCGGCGGCAGTCGCTCTCGGTGTCGGTGTCGTCCGGATGACCGTGTCGTCGCGTTCCGTGAACGCCGCGAAGGCCGGTGTCAGGGGCCGCGTGGGTGAGGGTGCGGGACGCGGTGCCGGCAGCGTCGCACGCGGCGTGTTCGCCTGGGTCGGGACGCTGCTCGGGGCCGCCGTCGTGCTGTTCGCGCTCCTCGCCCCCGACCGTCTGACGCAGTTCGGTCCGGCGGCGTTCGCGCGCGTCCCGATCGAAGGGCTGCTGCTCGTCGCGGTGTTCCTCGCCGTGCGCGGGCGGATGCGGATCGCCGTCCTCGCCGTTGCCGGGGTGGTGCTCGGCGTGCTCGTCGTCATCCGGTTGTTCAACCTCGGGTTCTACACCGCGCTGGGGCGGCCGTTCGACCCGGTGCTCGACTGGGTGCTGTTGCGGCCGGCGTTCGGGCTGGTCAGCTCGTCCGCCGGGCGCCCGGCTGCGATCGGGGTCGCGGTCGTGCTCGGGGCCGTGGTGCTGTCGGTGCCGGTGGTCATGACGCTGACGCTGCGGCGCCTCGGGCGGCTCGCGCTGCGTCATCCGGTCGCCACGACCCGTGGCGCGGCGGTGCTGGCGGCGGTGTGGGCCGTGTGTGCGGTGCTGAACCTGCAGGCCGCCCACGGCCTGCCTGTCGCGTCCGACAGTGCGACCGGGACCCTCGGCGACCAGGTTTCGCTCGTGCGCCGGGACATCGACGACGCGAAGAGGTTCGGCGACCAGGCCGCCGAGGACGCGTTCCGTGACAAGCCCGGTGCGCAATTGCTCACCGCGCTGCGCGGCAAGGACGTGCTGTTCATGTTCGTGGAGAGCTACGGACGGGATGCGGTGCACAACCCGCCGTTCGCGGCGCAGGTCGGGGCCACCCTCGACGATGGCACGCGGCGGCTGGGAGCGGCCGGGTTCGGTGCCCGCAGCGCGTTGCTCACCTCGCCGACGTTCGGCGGTGGCAGCTGGCTCGCCCACGACACGCTGCTGTCCGGGCTGTGGGTGAACAACCAGCGGCGCAGCGACACGCTGCTGGCCGGCGATCGGTTCACGCTCAATGCCGCGTTCCGCCGGGCCGGCTGGCGCGTCGCCGGGATGATGCCGGCGAACGACCGGGACTGGCCGGAGGGCAGGTTCTTCCAGTACCACGAGTTCTACGATTCCCGGAACATCGGCTACCGCGGGCCGAAGTTCAGCTACGTGCCGGTGCCCGACCAGTTCACGCTCGCCGCGTTCCAGCGGCTCGAGCGCGGGCCTGGACACCGGCCGGTGATGGGGGAGATACCCCTCGTGTCCAGCCACGCGCCGTGGACGCCGATCCCGCGGATGGTCGGCTGGGACGAGGTCGGCGACGGCACCGTGTACGACTCGATGAGCACCGCCGGCGACCCGCCGGACGTCGCGTGGCGCACGCCGGAGAAGGTCCGCACCGCGTACCGCAACGCGATCGTGTACTCACTGAGCAGCATCATCTCGTACATCGAGCGGTATGGGGACGACAACCTCGTCGTGGTGTTCCTGGGCGATCACCAGCCGTCACCGGTCATCGTCGGGGACACGCTGAACCGGGACGTGCCGATCACGATCGTCGCCCACGACCCGAAGGTGCTCGAGCGCATCTCGGGCTGGGGATGGCAGAACGGGCTGCGACCCGATCAGAGGGCTCCGGTGTGGCGCATGGATGCGTTCCGTGACCGCTTCCTCACGGCGTACGCGTGAAGAGTGGGGACGCGCGATGGTGTGGCAACTCTGTCGGATCCGGTGAGGCGCTCCTGACCCGCTTCCGTATCCTCGGTCGTGGCGTGGGAAGCGCCGCCAGCGAGTCGCGCGGGATGGAGTAAACGGATGCCGAGAGGAACGCGCCGCCTCGGCGAGCGCGGGCGGATCGGGCCGTTCCCGGTGTGGGCCGTCGTCACGGTGGCCGTCGCGCTGGTCGCGGCCGGGGTCGTCGTCACGGTCTCGGGGGCGCTCGGCGGATCGTCGCGGGACGTCGGGGCGAACTCGTCGGCCGGCGCGGTGTCGCCGGGACGGAGCGATGCCGGGTCCGCGGGCGCGCCGTCGCCGTCGGCGAGCGCCGACTGCGCCACCTCGCTGGTGGCCAAGATGACGCTGGAGCAGCAGGCCGCCCAGCTGCTGATGATCGGCACGCCGATCGGGTCTCCGTTGAACGCGGTGCAGACGATTCAGCGGTACAAGATCGGGGGGATCTTCCTGGCCGGGCGCAGCTCGGCGTCGGCCGCCTCGATGCGGCAGGCGATCGGCCAGCTGCAGGACGCGTCACGGCAGGCTTCCGGGCTCGCGCTGCAGATCGGCATCGACCAGGAGGGCGGGCAGGTGCAGACCCTGAAGGGCACGGACTTCCCGGCCATCCCGTCCGGGGTCAGCCAGGGCCGGCTCGACGCCGGCACGCTGAGCGGGCGCACCGCCGAGTGGGCGGGGCGCCTCAAGGACATCGGCGTGACCATCGACCTCGCGCCCGTCGCCGACGTGGTGCCGACGGACGTGGGCAAGGCGAACCCGCCGATCGGAGGGTTCGACCGGCAGTACGGCTCGACGCCGGACGAGGTCGCCGACGACGTGGCGACCGTGGTGTCGGCGGTGCAGGGCGCCGGGGTGCTCACCACGCTCAAGCACTTCCCGGGGCTGGGCCGGGTGCGGGTCAACACCGACACGTCGACCGGCGCCCGCGACGACCTGACCACCGCGGACGATCCGGCGCTGCGGCCGTTCAGCAAGGGCATCGCGGCCGGATCGGCCGCGGTCATGATCTCCTCGGCGACGTATCCCAAGCTCGATCCCGCCAACGTGGCCGCGTTCTCCGCGCCGATCGTCACCGATCTGCTGCGCGGCAAGCTCGGCTTCACCGGGCTGGTGCTCTCCGACGACCTCGGCGCCGCCGAGGCGGTCGGCTCGGTGCCGTTGGGGCAGCGGGCGGTGCGCTTCGTGAAAGCCGGCGGCGACCTGGTGCTCAGCGTGCGACTGTCCGACGCGGGGCCGATGTCCGAGGCGCTGGTGGCGGCCGCGAAGAGCGACCCGGCGTTCGCCGCGCGGATCACCGAGTCCGCGACACGCGTGGTGCAGAGCAAGATCCGCGCCGGTATCGCGAGCTGCGCGAACACCGCGACGCCATGATCACGGAGCGGGGGGGGCCCCCCGGGGGGCCCGCGCGGCCGGGGGCTGGCCGGGGGCGGGCAGCCCGGGGGGGTGGCCAGGGCCGGGCGGCCCGGGCG
>NZ_JBFAZX010000042.1:0-40726 GCF_040689395.1 Dactylosporangium sp. NPDC051484
CGTCGAGAAGTCGGTCGACTCCGCCGCGTGGTGATCCTGCTCGTACACCCCGAACTGGCTGTTGTAGTCCGCCTCCGAACCCTGCGCCTGGTGCAACTGATCCAGCGCGCCGTGCTCCTGACCGGCCTCGTAGTGGCCGTAGTCCACGTCCTGGCCGCCGTCGTAGCCGGTGTCGATGTCGCTCATGGTGTGCTCCTTCTGGAAAGTGGCTGGTGTGGCCTTGCGATGCATAGAACGTTAGGGCCGCCCGCCTTCCGTCGAATCCCGGAAACGTGCCACCGGGCGGTGTTGCGTCAGGGCCGCCCGAGGACCGCCGGCCGGGGCCGCGCAACCGGTGGATCTCCAGGCGCGAGGGTTGACCGGACTGTGCGCCGGGATGACAGACTTCATTGCCGTGGACAGCGAAACTTTCTGGTCGGTCATCGACGGTGCCCGCTCCGCCGCCGGGGAGCGCGTCACGCCGGGCTTCGCCGAGCGGTTCACCGGCGCGCTGCGCGTGCGCCTGGCCGCCCTCGACAAGAGCGAGCTGCTGGACTTCGACGCCCGCCGCACCGAGTTGCAGGCGCGCGCCAACTCCTCGGCGATGTGGGCGACGGGGCGCGTGGCCGCCCGCTACGCCGACGCGTTCGTCGACGGCCTCATCGCCCGCGGCCGCGAGATCTACGATCGGGCCGTGGCCGACCCGGACGGGCTGGCCGACGACCCGGTGGTCCGGGCCGTGGCCGCGGGCCACCTCGCCGCGCACGAGCTCGCCCCTCGCGAGGTCGAGGACCTCGCCGAGGATCTCTACGGCGAGGTCGACGACTACCCGATGCTGCTGCGCTCCCGCACCGGCCAGGTCGCCCCGCTGGTCGAGGACGACTGGAACGACGAGGACGACGCGGCGGTGCGCGAGCACCTGCCGAGGATCGCCGCCCTCTTCCTGAAGTAGCCGGGGTCACCTCCACCCCGACGTTTCACCCCGATGACGTGCCCGCGCTGCCCATCCGGGTGAATTCCGCTTGTCCTGCCTGGGTAGCACGAGGAAAGGGGGTACAACGAGCGCGTGTTAGGCTCCGGACGCCCACTACCTGGAGAGTTGCGCATGAGCAATCACCGGTCCGTCGTCATCAACGGCGACCTCGGCAGCGGCAAGTCCACGGTCTCCGTCGAGCTCGCCAGCCGGCTCGGGCTGCGCCGGATCAGCGTCGGCGACATGTACCGGGAGATGGCCGAGCGCCGCGGCATGACCGCCCTGCAGCTCAACCTCCACGCGGAGCTCGACGACGCGATCGACAGCGCGGTGGACAACCTGCAGAGCGAGATCGCGAACTCCGGTGAGCAGTTGATCGTCGACAGCCGCCTCGCCTGGTTCTTCTTCAACGAGGCGTTCAAGGTCCACCTCATCACCGAGCCCAACGAGGCCGCCCGTCGGGTGCTGTCCCGCCCGCACAGCGACGTGGAGAACTACGCCTCGCTGGAGGAGGCGAAGCGCAACCTGCACAGCCGCAGCGAGAGCGAGCGGATGCGGTTCCTTACCCGCTACGGTGCGGACAAGTATCGGCTGCGCAACTACGACCTGGTCGCCGACAGCACCCGGGCCACGCCCGACGAGGTCGTGGCGGCGGTGCAGGCCGCGTTCGAGGGGCGGCTCGGCGCCGACGTCCTGCGCGAGCGGCCGCCGCTGCTGCTGCTCGACCCGATGCGGATCTACCCGACCCGCGAGATCGACTTCGCCGACGAGACCCTGGCCCAGGAGCTCGCGGACGCCAAGCCCGAGGACCTCGAGCCGCTCACGATCGGCCACTGCGGCCCCGACTACTATGTGATCGACGGCCACCGGCGGCTCAGCGCGGCCGTGCAGAACGGCCTGCACCTCGTCCCCGGCAGCCTGCTCGCGGAGAGCGAGGAGCCGGTCACCAACCGACTCAGCGCCAACGACTACTTCCGCGCGCACGTGACGCCCGAGGTGATCGAGGCGTGGGAGCGGGTCCACAAGATCGAGCTGCACAGCCCTTCTGAGGTGCGCGCCGGCAAGCAGTGAGTAGACGTACTCAGGCGGCCCGGTCGCGGCCGCCCGAGACTCTTCTCATGAGCGCGAACATCCCGAGGAAGACCACCCCGGCCTTCCTCATCCAGTCCGCCCTGTCGTTCGTCGTCTCGATCGTCGGCGTGAGGATCGGCATCGCCTACCTACCGGTCAACGCCTGGATGCGGGCGTTCCTGGGGCTGGGCCTGCTCTACACGGTCACGTCGGCGTTCACCCTGGCCAAGGTCATCCGCGACCAGCAGGAATCCGTGTCGGTCGTGCAGCGCGTCGACCAGGCCCGCCTCGACCGGATCCTGACCGAGCACGACCCGTTTCGCGCCGCGCCTTGACCTCGCGTCGCCGCCGACGTTACTAAGCGGCCGACTCCAGCCCGTTGACCTGGACCACCACGGACTCCGCAGCGGCGACGGCCTCGGCTGCGACGAGCACCTCGATGGCGGCCAGCGGCTCGGCGGCGGCGAGGGTCTCCATGGCCGTACGCCGGCGACGGATCCGCACCGGGTGCCGCTGCGCCCCGGTCTGCGCCGCCCGCCGGCGCATCTTGTTGACCATGCCCAGCAGCGGCGCCCCGGCCACGAAGAGCAGGGCCGCCGCGGCGACGAGCAGCAGCGGCAGCCAGGACGAGTCCTCGATCGCCTCGCCGCCGAAGTGGCCGAGCAGCGCGCCGTAGGAGGCCCACAGCGTCGCCGCGACCACATCGTAGGTGGCGAACCGGCGCGTCGAGACGCCGTTGCGCCCCGCGTATATCGCGGTGATCATCCGCCCGGCCGGCACGAACCGACAGAACAGCACGGCGAGGAAGATGTGCCGCTGCATGACCTCGTTGAGCCGGGCGGTGATGGCCTGGGCCCGGCGCGGCATCGCCCGGGCGGACCGCTTGCCGCGGCGCCCGAGGCGCCGCCCGACGAGGAAGGCCAGTAAATCTCCGGCCACGACGCCGACGACGCCGGAGAGGACCAGCAGCAGCAACTGGGCGTGCCCGGAGGCGGAGAGGATGCCCCCGCCGATCATGAGTGCCTGCGCGGGTACGACCGGGATGAAGGCGTCGACCGTGAGCAGGACGAGGATCGTGGCATACAGGACGCCCGGCGCGGGAACGAGGTCCAGCACCTCGCTCACCATCTCGGTCTCGCCATGGCCCGCCCCTTACCCCACCGAAGGCCGAACAGTTCCCCCCTTGACCATGGCAACACGGTCACGCCCGCCCCCATGCCCAACTCGTAACGATTGTGTCCCGCATCTCCTTTGAAATGCCTGAGAACACGCGTACTCGCAGGTGGGAACGCTCATCGTCGCGGGGTGAAACCGGCTGGACGAGGCGCGCGGGATCAGCCGACGATCTCGTGGATGAAGCACCAGCGCCAGGACTCGCCCGGTTCGATCGACTGCATTACCGGGTGGTGCACGACGAGGAAGTGCTGCGTGGCGTGGCGGCGCGGAGACGAGTCGCAGCAGGCCACATGGCCGCAGGCCAGGCACTGGCGCAGGTGCACCCAGTCGGTGAAGCCGCCCTCCAGGCACTCCGGGCAGCCATCCACCTCGGGCGGCTCGACCTTCTCGGCCGCTTCCAGATGTACGCAGGTCACGCGCCCTCCGCTCCGCTCCGGACCGTCACATGTTCCCCCGCTCGAGCAGTGACTCTTCCAGGTCCATGTCGCGCTGCGCCTGGCGCAGCGTCTCCTCCGGGATCCTCCCGCTGTCCCGCGCCTTGCGGAAAACCTCCCGCTCCGCGTTCAGCATCTCGCGGCGCAGCCGGGCGTACGCGGCGGACGGTGTTTCCCGATCCGCCCGGCCCAGCCGCTCCCACGCCAGGTTGGAGCGGCTCTGCGCCACCTGGTGCAGCCGCTCGACCACGCCGTCGGGGGCGTCGCCGGCCATCTCCTCCAGACGCGCCTTGCCGGCCCGGGACGCCTCGTGCTGCACCGAGGCCTCGGCCAGCGCGTCCTCCTTCTCGTCGTCCGCTGGGACCTTCAGCCAGCGGGCCACGGTGGGCAGGGTGGCGCCCTGCAACACCAATGTGGCGACGATGACGCCGAACGCCAGGATCACGAACAGGCCGCGCGGGTAGGAGGCGTCGCCGGCGAGCCGTTCCGGCAGCGAGAGCGCGGCGGCCAGGGTGACCGCGCCGCGCATGCCGGCCCACGAGATCACCGCCGGGGCGGCCAGCGGCGGGGCCGGATCGCGGCGGCGGACCCGCGGGATGAGCCGGGCCAGGTAGGTCGTGGGGAACAGCCACGCGATCCGCGTCACGATGACGACCCCGACCACGGCGGCGAGCGCGCCCATGGTGAAGACGAACGAGCGCTCCACGTGCGCCACGAGGCTGCGCAGTTGCAGCCCCACGAGCAGGAACACGGCGCCCTCGAGAAGGAACTTCACCATCCGCCAGAAGGCGTCCATCTGCAGGCGCGACGCGGCCGACATCAGGGTGGGCATCCGATGGCCCAGCGACAGGCCGCAGATCACGACCGCGACGACGCCGGAGGCGTGCACGGCCTCGGCCGGCAGGAACACCACCCAGGGCGTGAGCAGCGACACCGCGTTGTCGATGAGCGGGTTGCGCACCCGCTTGTGCACGAAGCCGATGGCGAGCCCGCCGGCCACACCAAACGCGATGCCGCCGAGCACCGCGACCGAGGCCTGCCCGGCGATCGACCAGCCGTCGACCGCCGTCCCGACCGCCGCCGCCACGGCGACACGCAGCGTGACGAGGGCGCTCGCGTCGTTGATGAGGCTTTCGCCCTCGAGCACGGTGACCACCCGCCGTGGCAGGCCGATGCGCCGGGCGACCGCCGTGGCCGCGACCGCGTCCGGCGGAGCGACGACCGCGCCCAGGGCGAGGCATGCGGCCAGCGGTACGTTCGGAAGCAACGTCTTCAGCGTGAACCCCACGGCCGCCGTGGTGAACAGCACCAGCCCGATGGCGAGCAGCAGGATCGGGCGGAGGTTGAACTTGAACGCCGGAACGGACGTCTCGAGCGCCGCCACGTAGAGGATCGGCGGCAGGATGCCGAGCAGCACGACCTCGGGATCGAGCTCGATCTCCAGTACCCCGGGGACATACGAGATGCCGATGCCGACGACCACCAACAGGATCGGTGACAGCACGCCGATCCGGCGGGCGAGCACCGAGGTGGCGACCACGACCGCGATCAGGAGGACGACGTTCTCGAGCCCGTGCACGCGCGAAGCTTATCCACGGCATGGATCGACAGGGTTACGAGTGACGCCCGCCACGTCCCCCGGGGTGGCCACCCGCCCGATGGCCGTGGGTGACCGGCGGGTGCGCGAGCGGCGCCGACCCTGAGACACTTCATCCGCACATGCAGCCAGCCGTCAGGTAGGGGAGGATCGTCCTCATGTGTGCCGCGCGGCAAACACCTGGGCCCGTCGGGCGGGTGTGAGCATGGCCGACCTCAGCGCGACCGTGGACCCGCGCAGCCGTCGGATCGGCCCCGCCACCGGCGAGCGGATCCGCGTGCTGCTGGTCGAGGACGATCCGGGCGACGCGTTCCTGGTCCGTGAGCTGCTCGCGGAGGCCGGCGCGCCGATCGACGTGGAGATCGCGCAGACCATGCGCGAGGCCCGGCCGCGGTTTCGCGACGTGCACTGCGTCCTGCTCGACCTCGGGCTGCCCGACGCGAGCGGGCTCGACGGGCTGCGCCAGGTGCTGCAGCACTCGGCCCGCGCCGCGGTCTGCGTGCTCACCGGGATGGAGGACGAGCACCTGGGCATCGCCGCGGTCGCCGAGGGCGCGCAGGACTACCTGGTCAAAGGCACCGTCGACGGCGCCGGGCTGTCCCGGGCGGTGCGCTACGCGGTCGAGCGCAAGCGCGCCGACGAGCAGGCCAGGCTGCTGCGCGAGTCGGAGCTGCGCCAGGCCGAGTCGGCCCGCCTCGAGCGTGGGCTGCTCCCCCAGCCCCTGATGCGCGACGTCCCCGCCGAACTGTTCTCCATCTACCGCCCCGGCCGCGACCGCGCGCTGCTGGGCGGCGACTTCTTCGACGCGATCGGCGTCGACGGCGGCAGCCGCCTGCACCTGCTCATCGGCGACGTCTGCGGCCACGGGGTGGACGAGGCGCCGCTGGGCGTGGCGCTACGGGTCGCCTGGCGAGCGCTGGTGCTGGCCGGCGTGCCGGAGGAACACATCCTCGACTCCCTGGAGCAGGTGCTGGTCAGCGAGCGGCGCACCGACGAACTGTTCGCGACCGTCGCGGTGGCCACCGTCGACCTGGTCGCGGGCAAGGCAAGGATCCGTCTCGCCGGACACCCGCCGCCGATCCTGCTGGGCGGCGGCCGAGCCGAGCCCTGCGATGTCGAGCCCGGCCTGGTGCTGGGCGTGATCCCGGGCGTGCCCCGGCCCGCCACCGAGGTCACGCTTGGCCCGGCGGACGGCTGGTCGCTACTGCTGTACACCGACGGGCTGATCGAGGGCGCCGCCGGGCCCGGCGCCCGGGTCGGCGAGCGCCTCGGCGTCGACGGGCTGTGCCGCGTGTTGCGGGGCCCGCACGGCACCGAGCCCCGCGAGCTGCCGGCCTGGCTGGCCCTGCAGGCCGAGACCCACAACGGTGGACCGGTGCCGGACGACATCGCGGTGCTCCTGCTGACCCCATCGAGGGCGTCATGACACCATCCTCCTGGTCGCTGTGGCGGCGCATCACCGCGCTGTGCGCGGTCGTCGCCGGACTCCTCGGCGTGATCGCGATCACCGCCACCGCGACCGCGGCCGCCAACCGGTCCGACACGACCCAGGTGATGGATCGGCTCACGCCCGCCCAGGCCAATGCCGAGCGGTTGTACTCCCAGTTGCTGCGCCAGCAGTCCAGCGCGCGCACGTTCGCGCTGACCGGCAAGGACTCCGACCTCGACGGCTACCGCGACGCCCAGGCGCAGGAGCGGCAGATCCTGGCGGAGACCGAGCGGCTCGTCGCCGGCGAGCCCGCCCTCGTCACCGCGGTGCACGACATCGCGACCGCGACCGCGACGTACCGCGGCCAGATCACCGAACCGCTGATCGCCCGCACGCGCGCCGAGGGCGTGACCCCGGACCTCGCCGCGCCGACGGAGCAGTCGCGGGCCGTGTACAACGCCGCCGCCGGCCGGATCGCGGCACTGTCGCAGCAGCTCGCCACCCGCCGGGACGAGGTCGCCCGGCAGGTGCGGGAGACCAGCACCCTGCTCATCCTCCTGCTGGTCTTCGCCGCGGTCGTCGTGGTCGTGGCCGGCGTCGCGCTCGCCCTGCTGCTGCGGCGTCTCGTCACGCGCCCGGTGACCGACCTCGCCGCCGAGGTGCGGCGCGTGGCCGGGGGCGACTACGAGTACGCCATCGGAAGTTCTGGACCGCCTGAGCTCACGGCGCTGGCCGGTGACGTCGACGCGATGCGCCGGCGGATCAACGCCGATCTCAACGACGTTCAGGAGGCCCGCCGGCTGGTCGAGGAGGCCAACCAAATGCTCGAACAGCAGGCCGCGGAGCTCACCCGCTCCAACCGGGACCTCGAGCAGTTCGCGTACGTGGCCAGCCACGACCTGCAGGAGCCGCTCCGTAAGGTGGCGAGCTTCTGTCAGCTCCTGCAGCGGCGGTACTCCGGGCAGCTCGACGAGCGCGCCGACCAGTACATCGGCTTCGCCGTCGACGGGGCGCAGCGGATGCAGCGGCTCATCAACGACCTGCTCGCCTTCTCCCGCATCGGCCGGCTGACCAGCGGCTTCAAAACCGTCGACCTCAACAAGGTGGTCGTCGACGCCGCCGCCCAGTTCGACGCGCAGCGCGAGGTCACCAAAACCGAGATCATCTTCACCGGCCTGCCCGTTGTGCGCGGCGAGGAGCCCCTGCTCGGCGCGCTCTTCAGCAACCTCATCGGCAACGCCATCAAGTTCCGCCGCCCCGACGTCCCGCCGCGCATCGTCGTCGGCAGCCGCCTGGCCGACGGCGAGTACGAGATCAGCGTCGAGGACAACGGCATCGGCATCGAGCCCGAATTCGCCGACAAGGTCTTCGTGATCTTCCAGCGCCTGCACGCCAAGGAGACGTACCCTGGCACGGGTATCGGCCTGGCGATCGCCAAGAAGATCGTGGAATATCACGGCGGGCGCATCTGGATCGACCCCGCGCACCGCGACGGTACGCTGATCCGGTTCACGCTCCCGGTGCCCGTCGCCGACCCCGCCCCAGCCCTGCCCGAGGAGTCCGCGTTATGACCGTGCCCATCGAAGCATCCCTGCCGATCGAGGTGTTGCTGGTCGAGGACGACCCGGGCGACGTGCTCATGACGCAGGAGGCGTTCGAGGAGCACAAGGTGCGCAACAAGCTCAACGTGGTGCCGGACGGCGAGGAGGCGCTGGCCTACCTACGGCGCGAGGGCCGTTACGCCGAGGCGACCCGCCCGGACCTGATCCTGCTCGACCTCAACCTGCCGCGCGTCGACGGCCGGGAGGTCCTGCAGGTCATCAAGCAGGACCAGGACCTGCGCCGCATCCCGGTGGTCGTGCTGACGACCTCGCAGGCCGACGAGGACATCCTGCGCAGCTACTCCCTGCACGCCAACGCATACGTCACGAAGCCGGTCGACTTCGACAGCTTCATCGCCGTGGTACGCCAGATCGACGAGTTCTTCGTCAGCGTGGTGAAGCTCCCGCCGCGCGGCTGACGGCTCCGCTTTGCGTCTCTTCCGGGTAAATCCGGACATCACCAGTGTCCGGATTTACCCGACTTATCATCATGTTCCGGGATGGTGCGTGATTACACGGTCAGGCGGGACACCTTCGACAGCAGCAGCGCCTCGGCGATGCAGACGCGCTCGAACTCGGCCAGGTGCAAGCTCTCGTTCGGCCCGTGCGCGCCCGTCTGCGGGTCCTCGACGCCGGTGACGAGGATCGCGGCCTTCGGGAACATCTCCTGGAACGTCGCAATGAAGGGGATCGAACCCCCTATTCCCATGTCGACCGGCTGTGCCCCGTCCCAGGCCGCCGCGAACGCCTCGCGCGCGGCGTCGTATGCCGGCCCGGCCGCGTCGATCACGCACGGCTCGCCGAGCTGCTCGAGCTCGACGGTCACCCGGGCACCCCATGGCGCGTGCGCGCGCAGGTGTTCCACGACGCTGTCGTACACCCGCTGGGCCGAGTCGCCCGGCGCGATCCGCACGCTGAACTTGGCTTTGGCCACGGGCACGAGCGCATTGGGCGCGCCCGACGTGGGCGGCGCGTCGATGCCCAGGATCGCGATCGCCGGGCGGGTCCAGAGGCGTTCGACGAGGCGCCCGGTACCGATGAATCGAACTCCCTCGATCATGCCGGCCTCCTCGCGGAGGCGCTCCTCGGGGTAGTCCAGCGGCGCCGAGGGCATGCGGAGCAGCCCCTCGACGGCGACGTCGCCGTTTTCGTCGTGCAGGCTGGCGATGAGCCGGGACAGCGTGATCAGCGCGTCGGGCACGGCCCCGCCGAACATGCCGCTGTGGACGGCCTTTTCCAGCGTCCGTACCTCGACGAAGCCGTTGACGATCCCGCGGAGCCCCGTGGTCAGCGCCGGCTGACCGACGTCCCAGTTGCCGGAGTCGGCGATGACGATGACGTCGGCGGCGATGTCCTCGCGGTACTCACGGAGCAGGTCTTCGAGCGACTCCGAGCCGTACTCCTCCTCGCCCTCGACGAACACGACCACCCCGACGGGCAGGTCGTCTCCGAACGCGCGCAGCGCCGCGATGTGCGCCATGACGCCGGCCTTGTCGTCGGCGACGCCCCGGCCATACAGCCGCCCGTCCCGCTCAACGGGCTCGAACGGGTCGCTGGCCCACTGCGCGAGATCCCCGACCGGCTGAACGTCGTGGTGCGCGTAGAGCAGCACCGTTGGCGCACCGGGAGGCGCGGGCCGACGCCCGATGACGGCGGGCTGCCCACCCTTGCGCACGATCCGCACATCGGGCACCCCGGCCCCGCGCAGCAGCTCCGCAACCGCGTCAGCCGACCGCTCCACGTGACCATGATCGAACCCGGCGAACGCGATGCCGGGAATCCGGACAAGGCGCTCCAGATCGGCGCGCACACCTGGCATCTCCCGCCGGATCGCGGCACGGAGTTCTTCCTCGGTTCGCACTGTCATACGCAGAACTTACTGTGCAAGTCTCCCGACCGTGCCGCCCGCCCCGTTTCCACCTCAGTGCCGCCTGAACCCCAGCGACCCCTGGTCACGGGGCCAGACCATGCCTTTGCTGCGCGGCCCGCGCTGACGCTGCCGCCGCGGCGGCCGACCAGTGAGCTGCCGCCGCGGCAGCGCCCGCTTACCGCGGCAGCACCCGCCTACTCCGACGGCGCCCGCTTCCCCGGCTACGCTGCGTTCCGTCCAGGGCCGGTCTCTGACCGTCGCCGCCGCAGCTACTGCGGCTGCCCGTTACGCCGTGAGTTCCGCTGCCAGCCGTGGGCTCCTCTGCTTCTCAGCTCCGGCGGCGGGCTACTCTAGCCCGCCGGTTGGCCGCTGTCCGTTCCGTTGCCGCGCATCCAGCCGCGCATGCGGCCCGCGCCGGCGCCGACCCAGCCGCCGACGTCCGCGGCGCCGTCGCCGAGCTTGCGCAGCAGCGCCACGAGCGGGTCCTGCGAGCGACTGAACGCCTGACGGTACGAGTCCGCAGCTGCCTTGATCTCCTCCGTCACCGACGCGTTGCCGTCGTCGTCGCGGCGCGGGTAGTCGCCGGACAGGATGCGCTGATACTCACCGCTGTCGATCCAGGCGCGCACCTCGGCCGCCCGCGCGACGGGCATCGGGTGCGAGCGCGCCGTCACCATGCGGATCTTGATCAGGCTGTCGCGCAGATCACCGGCCCGGTCGAACTCGGCCGCCTGCTCCAGGAACGCCGTGGTGTCGACCTCGGAAAGGTCGCCGCCACCGGCGAGCTTCATCGCCAGCCGCAGCGACGCCGCCGGGTCCTGACAGGCCAGCAGCCCGGCACGGTCCGCGGAGAGCTCCGCCTTGCGCCACCACTCCATCAGTGCCGCGACGATGGCACGCAGCACCATCGACCCGACCGGCAGCCAGGCCAGCCGCACAGCCCAGTCGGTGAGGATCATGACCATCGTCCGGTACACCGCATGCCCGCTGATCAGGTGCCCGAGCTCGTGCCCCAGCATGCAGCGCAGCTCTTCGTCGTCGAGCAGCTCGACGGCTCCCGAGTTCACCACGATGAACGGCTTCGACATGCCGATGCACATGCCGTTGATCGACCGGTCCTGCTGGACGAACAGCTCGGGCAGCTCGGCCACGTCAAGCGAGGCGGCAGCCTCGGCCAGCAGGCGGTGGACCCGCGGATACTGCCGGTGATCCACGCGGATCGCGTTGCCGAGGAACTGCAGCCGCCACGCCCGCTCGTTCCACAACGCGTGGAGCGACTTGAGGACGTCGTCGAACCCGCGCAGCTCCCGCAGCGCCACCAGGGCCCCTCGGTCGGCGGGATGCTCCCAGGCTCGCGAACTGATCCCGGTCAGCACCACCCTCCGCCGCGCCGGAGGATTCCCGCCCTGCGCCTCGTCGGTGCTCATCCGCTCTGCTCCTCCCCGTCCAGCCTGCTCTCTGGATCGTCCTCCAGTGTCGCTCCCGCCGTCCACCCGGTCGTGCCGATGATGTACTCAATTTCCGGATCATGCGCTGCATCCGGGGCCCCGTCCACCAGCACATCGACGGCCACAGACGTCGCGTCCTCGGCGAAGTGCGCATCCTCGCCCAGCATCCACCGCTCCCATTCCGGCCGCAGCGCCTCGCCGTCACGCTCGATCCCCCGCCGCAGCCGCAGCTCCCGCGGCGCGTCGACGAGCACGCTGAGCGTCAGATCGGGCCGCATCGCCGCTGAGGCACTCCCCACCCCCTCGACCACGAGCACCTCCGGCGGCTCAATGGGTGTCCATTCGTCGACAAGCCGCTCCAGCCCCCAGTCGTACCGCCGGTAGGCTCCAGCCTCACCCCTGCGAAACGGCTCGAAGACCCATTCGCGCAGCCGCGGCTGCCAGATCAGCATCTTCGACCACCCGTCGAGGAAGTCGTCGGTGTGCAGCACCGTCACCCGCCTGCTCTTCTGCAGCTCTCCCGCGAGCCGCCCCGCGAACGTGGTCTTGCCGGAGCCCGCCCGCCCGTCGACCGCGACCAGCCGCACCGCCCCGATCCGCGCCGGCCGCGCGAGCACCACCTCGGCAAGCTCGCGATATGTCCCCTTCACCGATCCTCGCTCTCCCGCCGCACCCGCCATACGCCTGCCGGGTGCCCAGCCTGATCCGCCCTACCCTCGCCGGTCCGCCGAGCGCATCCGCCGACGCCCCGTCCACGCGACCACCCGGCACCGCACCGGCGCGCGCCGGTCCGGCCGACCGCCCTCATCGCGTCCCCACCGTGATCATCGGCAGGCCCTTCGGCGCGCCGCCCTCGATCAGCCGCCACAGCGCTTCGGTATCGAGATGCTCCTCGACCAGGTCGCCCAGCACGTCCACCGTTCGCTCCCGCAGCGCCGCGAACGACACGTCCGGCGCGACTTCGAACCCGTGCCGCCCGGCCAGCCGCGCCACCTCGGTCAGAAACGCGCGGCGGAACTGGTCGGACTCGAACGCGCCGTGCCAGTGCGTCCCGAACACGTTGCCCGCGACCGCCCCCTCCCCGGTGCCGTCCGGCAGCCTGATGAGCGGCCGTTCCGCGCCGCGGCGCACCTGGCCGTGGTGGATCTCATACCCCCGAACAGGTATTCCGTCGAATGCCGTCCCGCTCGGCAGGGCCAGGGTCTTGCGCTGTGCGAACGCGATGTCGACCGGGAGCAGGCCCAGCCCGGCGACGGTGCCACGCCCGCTCTCCACCTCGTCGTCGATGCGCTCGGCGAGCATCTGAAACCCGCCGCAGATGCCGAGCAGCGGCCGCCCGGACTTGGCATGCCGGACGATCGCATCCGCCAGGCCCTGCTCGCGCAGCCAAGTGAGATCGTCCACAGTGGACTTGCTACCGGGCACCACCACGAGGTCGACATCGGCCAGGTCCGCCGGCTCGACCGTCAACCGCACCTGCACGCCGGGCTCGCACGCCAGTGCCTCCGCGTCCGTCGCATTGGACAGGCGTGGTAACCGGATCACGGCGACGCGCAGCCACTGCGATCCGCGAGCCGGTGCGGGCCGGCCGAGCACCCGCCCGTCATAGGCGAGCGAGTCCTCCGCATCCAGCCACAGGTCGTGGGACCACGGCACCACCCCGAACGTCGGCCGCCCGGTGAGCTGCGTCAGCGACTCCACCCCGGGCCGCAGCAGCCCGGCGTCACCCCGGAACTTATTGATGACGAACCCCGCGATCAGCGCCTGATCCTCGGCGTCGAGCAGCGCGACCGTGCCGAACAGCGCCGCGAAGACCCCACCTCGATCGATGTCGCCAACCACGATGACGGGCAGGTCAGCGGCCCGGGCGAGCCCCATGTTGGCCAGGTCCATGGCCCGTAGGTTGATCTCCGCCGGGCTGCCCGCGCCCTCGCAGATCACTACGTCGTGACGTTGCCGCAGGTCGTCGAGCGTCTCCAGCACCGTGGCCCGCAGCCGGTCCTTGATCTCGGCGTAGTTCGCGGCGCCGATGTGCCCCACCGCCTGTCCCAGCACGATGACCTGGCTACGCCGGTCGGAGCCGGGCTTGAGCAGCACCGGGTTGAACCGCACGCTGGGCGCCAGGCCACAGGCGACCGCTTGGAGCGCCTGCGCGCGCCCGATCTCGCCGCCGGTGCCGTCGGGCTCGATCGCCACGGCCGAGTTGTTGGACATGTTCTGCGCCTTGAACGGCGCGACGTTCACACCTTGCCTGTGCAACCACCGACAGATCCCCGCCGTCAGCAGACTCTTGCCCGCATCCGACGTGGTTCCCGCGACCAGCAGACCACCCTTGCCTTCCACGCCGCCCATTCTGACTCGGCGGTACGACAGGATTTTGACCCGACAACCCTCGGTGATTGAGCGAGTACGAACAGCGATCGCCTGGCGGCCGGTCGCCAAAACTGTCAGGGGGCACCGGTACGTTCGCGGCATGAAACTCTTGGCTGGCTCGCGAGCGGACGCCGCCGGAATCGTGCTGGGCGCGGTGCTCGACGCGGTCCTTGGCGACCCGCGCCGATGGCATCCGGTCGCCGGCTTCGGCCGGTTCGCCGGCACGCTCGAGAAGCACCTCTACGCCGACGACCGCTGGGCAGGGGCCCGATTCGCCGCCGTCGCCGTGGGCGTGCCGGTCGCGGCCGCGGCCGTCGGCGCGCGGCTCACCCGGCATCGGCCCCTGGCCCGTGCCGCGCTGATGGCCGCGGCGACCTGGTCCGCGCTCGGCGGCAGCAGCCTGGCACGCGAGGGCCGGGTCATGGCCGACCGACTCACCGCGGACGACCTGCCGGCCGCCCGCGAACAGCTACCCAACCTGTGCGGCCGCGATCCCGCCGCGCTGGACGCCCCGGAACTGGCCCGCGCGACCGTGGAATCGCTGGCCGAGAACACCTCCGACGCCGTGGTCGCACCGCTGTTCTGGGCCGCGGTGGCCGGCGTGCCCGGCATCGTCGGATACCGCGCCATCAACACGCTGGACGCGATGGTCGGGCACAAATCGCAGCGATACGCGCGATTCGGCACCGCCAGCGCCCGCCTCGACGACGCGGCGAACCTAGCCCCGTCCCGCCTCACGGCGGCGCTCACGGTCGCCGCGGCCCCGCTGGTCGGTGGCAGTCCGTCCCGAGCCCTGCGCGTCTGGCTCCGCGACGGCTCCCACCACCCGAGCCCAAACTCGGGCCAGTGCGAATCCGCCGCGGCCGGCGCACTGGGCGTGCGGCTCGGGGGCCGTAACGTCTACGGCTCGCGGGTCGAGGAGCGCCCGCACCTCGGCGACGGATCACCCCCGGCCCCGGCCGACGTCCGCCGAGCCGCCACCCTCACCGTCGCGGTGGGCACGGCGGCGGTCGCCCTGGCCGCGGCCGCGCGCCTGAGCTTCGCACACCGCCGCCGGCGAAAACCCTGAGCACGCCGCCCGGCCGCCATAGCCAGGGCTGACGACCGCATTCAGGCCGAACTCATCCATCCGGTGGACCGAGGAGGTGAAGGCATAGGCAGAGGCGCAGCCCATGTCTCACGCGGAGGCGGAGAGGCGCGGAAACGGAGGGCGCAGGCGGAGGCCGCATTAGCAAGTAGACGGCGCAAAAACAAGTGCTTGTCTCACATCCGTCACGGTCTTAGTTTCTCAGTCGTGCAGATCGCATTCCTCCCCGTTCTCGCACCGCTTCGTGACGTTCATCGCGATGATGTGCATTCGCCTGTGCTCGACGAGTTCATGGGTGGGCTGGGAGTCGGTTACAGCTACGGCCCACCGTTCGGCCAGCGGCTTGTGACGTGGGCCGACCTGCAACGCATGGAGCTTCCCCGCCGCATACTGCGTCGACAGGCCGCGCATAACCTCGATGCGCGACTCGGTGCCGTTGGCGTACATGGTCAGCCGCCGGCGCTCATGCTTAATTTCGAAGGTATTGCCTCCAGCCTATTGCTTGCGGAAGGTCTGTGGGCGAGCCTCGAACGGTCCGTGCCGGGAGAGCTCGTCGTCGGGGTGCCCGCGCGGGACGTCGTCATCGTCACCGGGTCGCACTCGTCGCCGGGGCTGGCCAAGGTTCGGCGGGCCGTGGATCGGGTGTTCTTCGCCGGGGATCGGCATCTGCTGTCGCGGAAACTGCTGGTTCGGCGGCGAGGAATCTGGGAACCGTTCGTGACCAACCAGGTGCGGGCACCACAGGCCGCTTACTGAGGCCGCCGGCAAGGGCGGAATCGGCCAGAGGAGCGGTGACCTCGGCGGGCGCCAGTGGTGCCAGTGATGGCGGCTGCGGGAGTCGGTGCTCGCGGCGGCGATCGCCACGGCAGTGTCGGTGGTCGCGGCGCCGCCGCGGATGACGGGGCACCTCGACCTGCTCACCGTCGGGCTGCTGCCGTAGGGGCCTGCTGGCTCGCGGCGCCCTGGCCGATCGGACCGGTCGTGCACATGTGGTGCCAGGCGCAGATCGAGAAACAGAAGGAGCTGAGCCGGCGGGCCCTGCCAGAGGAGCGGATCCGCGTGTCACGCGAGGTGCACGACGTGGCCAGGCATGGGTTCACGGTCGCGGCCACGCACGCCGGGGTGGCGCTCGCGTGCTCGACGAGCGGCCCGAGCAGGCGAGAACACCGTGCGCGTCATCGCGCTACGAGCTCGGCGGCGATGCGGCGCAGCACGTCGGCGGCCGGCTCGCCGGTGGACCGGACGTGGTCGAGCAGGATGAGGGCGGCCAGGTTGGTCATGCCGGTGAACGCGCGCCCGACATCGGCGATGGTGTCCTCGTCGCCGATGATCTGCTGCAGGTATCCGCTGCGTGTCTGCGTGTCCTGCGGCGCCTGGAACAGCAGCGTCAGCACGCCGATCGCGTTACGGGTGTCCTCGAGGCGCCGCTCGTCCATGAGCCAACCCTACGTGGCTGACAGCGATCGCCTAAACCGGAGAGAACGCTCTCGCAACCCGCCGATAGACTAATTGGTACATCTACATATCTGTCGGCGAGGCCGTCCAGCGCGCCTTCACTGCGGCGAGCAGCGCGACATGCACGGTTACTACGACCCCGCCGGCCTCGACGACGTCGTCGCGCGGGTGCGGGCGGAGCGCGCCGACCTGGAGTACGACATCGTCGTGAACGACCGGAGGGCCTTCACGGACGCCTGCGCCCCGGACCCGGAGCGGATCGCCGCCGCAGCCGCGCTGACCACGACCTGGTGGAATCGCAAGGTCGACACGCTCGACGCGATGCTGAACATCAGCGTCGACGCCGCGCCGGACGCGGTCAACGTGACGATCTGCGCCGACACGCTCCGTCTGGGCACGGCCGACATCGAGGCACTGGCCCGGGAGATGGAGGCGGTGACGGTCACGGCGGCGCTGGAAGACAGCCCGGCGCATCCTGTCGAAACCGAGGCAGCCAGTCCGACGCAGGGGTGAGGCAAGCCCTGGCGAGGGGGACCGGGATGCCGTTCCAGGCGTACCTCGACGCGATCGAGAACAAGACCGGCGAGACCCCGCGCGAACTGCTCGCGATCGCGGGCTGAAGGGTGAAGTCGGCCGCGGCTCGACGGCAAGGCGTCGCGCCCGAAGCCGAGCATGCAGTCCATTGTGGACAGCCGGAACGGGCATGCGGCGCGCACGGCCACTCGGGTCCCCTCATTGACGGGCGCTCTACGGCGCAGTAGCCCTGTTGCCAGTCGGGATGTCCCGGACCGCCAGACCCCGCAGGCACTCCCGTGGGCCCTCCCCAGGGGGCTGGAACGGCTGGCGATGATCTGACGGCCCAGGCGCTGCCCGGCCATCCAACAACCGGACCACCCCATGGTCACCCAATGAGTAACGGTCCGGACAACGACGGACATCGCGGTAGCTCGGAATTTTTTCGGTACCGCGGCCCGAATCTCCCGTTCAGGCGGTTTCGCGTCGCCGCAGGTGGGGCGGGGGTTCATAACAGATCACCGGCGCTGGCGCGACCCCGTCCACAAGCGGTCGGTTATCCACAGGTTCGGCCCACGCGCCCGGCGGGACAGCCCCGATTTCGCGCAAGCTGCCTCCGACAGAACCCAACAGGGGAAGGAGAGAGACCGTGTTCGAGACCATGGTCACCGTCGTTGGCAACGTTCTCAACGCACCGGACTGCCGGCGGCTCGTGGACAGCCAGTCGCTCGTGACGCACTTCAAGGTGGCCTCCACCTCGCGTCGGTTCGACCGTGCCGACGGGCGCTGGATCGACGGCGACAGCCTGCGGGTGCGGGTGAACTGCTGGCGCCAGCTGGCCGAAAACGTCGCCCGCAGCGTGCAGGTCGGCGATCCGGTGATCGTCACCGGGCGGCTGTACAGCCGGGACTGGGAAACGGAGGATCACGTGCGGCGGGTCAGTTACGAGCTGGACGCGCATTCGGTCGGCCACGACCTGTCCCGGGGCCGGGCGAAGTTCGCCCGGATCAAGGCGCACACGCTGACCAGCGCCATCGACGACGAACTCGCCGAGGCCCGCATCGGCGGTGCCCCGACCGACCCGGCGGACGAGATCAACGGCCTGCCGCGGCGGCGGGCGTATGACGAGAAGCTCGGCGGATTCGTGACGATCGTCGAGGAGCACGACCCGTTCGCCGAGGAGGTCCTGGCCTCCCTGGACTCGGACGAGGCCGCGGCACCCTTCGAGCGCTCGGACGAGGACCTCGCCGCCGAGCTGGAGGCACTGGCCGCCGGTGAGTCCGACGACTCCGACGAGTCGGCCGAGGACGAGATCGAGGAGGTCGAGGAGGAGACCGGGGACTCCTCGGACACCGCGGAGGAGGCCGGCGTCGCGACCGGGACCGGCGCCGCGCCGCGCGGCCGGAGGAGGCCGCGCACCCGCATACCCGCGGGCGTCTGAGGACCGGCGGCGGGCCGGCCGCGCGGATTTTCCCCGTCCGCCGGCCGCCCGCCGCCAACCCGGTTGCCCGCCGAGGGCACGGCGTGCTGTCCTTGAGCCACGGCAATCCGGCTCCCCGCAACCAATCCGGCCCGGGATGGCGGTAGCCTGTGCGACGACATGCGCTCGTAGCTCAGTGGATAGAGCAGGGGACTTCTAATCCCAAGGTCGTAGGTTCGAGTCCTACCGGGCGCACCACTTTCAGCACTGCTCAGGCGGCCGTACAGCCAGCCGTACAGCCTAAGCACCGAACAGGCGCTGGGCGGCGTCATCCACGGCCGTCCGCTCGATCTCGGGCAGGACGTGCGCGTACGTGTTCATGGTCAACCCGATCTGGCTGTGCCCGAGAACCTTCATCACCGTCCGAGGCGAGGCGCCGGACACCAGGAGGAACGTCGCGCAAGCGTGCCGTAGATCGTGCAGCCGGAGCCAGTCGAGGCCGGCCGCCGCCCGCAGCTGGTGCCAAGACCGGTCGAGGTTGTCCGGCTCCATCGGCGTCCCGAGGCGGGCCGGGAAGACCAGATCGTGATCCTGCCACCCCTCCCCCGCCACCTTCCGTGCCGCCCTCTGCGCCTTGCGGTGCTTCTTGAGCAGCTTCAGCGTGGGTGACGGTACCGGCACGGTACGTCGCGACCGGCCGGTCTTCGGCGCCGAGAACTCCAGCCGGCCGTTCGTCCGGAGCAGCGTTTGCCGAACAGTCAGCGTGCCGGCGTCGAAGTCAACATCCGCCCAGCGCAGCCCGAGCAGCTCCCCGCGCCGCAAGCCGACGGTCAGTGCGCAGACGTACAGCGCTTCGAGCCGATGCCCCTTCAGCACAGCCAGCAGGCGCTTCGCCTCCTCGACGGTCAGCGCCCGACGCTCCACCTGGTGCATCGAGGGCGGCCGGACGATCTTCGCCACGTTACGGTGCACCAGCTCCTCCCGCTCGGCGTCGCCGAGGGCGTTGCGGATCAGTCCGTGCACGTGCCGCACCGAGGTTGCCGAAAGACCGGCCTCGGTCTTGTCCGCGAGCAGCCGACGGATCAGCGTCGGCGTCAACTTGTCGAGCTTGACCTTGCCGAGCGCCGGCCGGACGTGGTTCTCGATGATCTTCCGGTACCCCTGAAGCGTCGTCGGCCGGGTGCCGTCGTGCTCCTTGAGCTGCATCCACTCGTCCAGCCAGTCACCGAACGCCTTCGGCCCGGCCGCCAGGTTCTCCCCGCGCTCGTGCCGCCGCCGCAGGTCGTTGAGCTTGCCCGCGACCTGGCGCTCGGTCTTGCCGTACACCCATTTGCGCGTGCGCTTCCCCTGCACCCAGCCGAGGTCGAGGATCGCCGCATACCCGTCGCGATACTTGAAGATCGACCCTTCGCCCTGCGAGCGCCGTCGCTTCTCGGTCATGCGGCTTCCTCTCCACTTGCCGAAAGGAGTTCCTCGATCGCGGCGAGCGGAATCAGCCTGGCGCGATCGAGCTTCACCGACCGCAGCCGACCGCTGCGCATCAGGACGTACACCGTGTCGCGGGAGACGCCGAGCAGTCGTGCCGCTTCGGCGGGCCGCACACTCTTGCGGATGATCAAGCCGCTTCCTTCCCCGTTGACTCGTTGCTGGTGGTTCGTCGTTCCTTCGCCGCGCTGAGTTGCGCGCGTTGCTGAATGCGCGCCGAGATGGCTCTCAGGAGCCGGTGTTGCAGCGGCGGTACGTCCGGGTCGTCGTTGCGGGCCATCTCCCACGCGAACGGCGCCGGCTGTCCCGGTCGGTCGTCGACGGCCGGGACCTGGTCGTGCGGTTCGGTGATGCCGAGCAGGGCCTTGACCCACGCGCGGTTGTCGTACTTGTGGTCGGCGAGGGTCTTGCCGGACCACTGGCGGGAGACGAGCACGCGCCGGCCGCCCATGCCGAGGGTGGTCCGTTGGTGGACCTTGGCCTTGCAGCGGCCGGCGGACTGGTTGGCGCGGGCGTTCTTCGGCTGGACGCCGTAGCGGAGCCAGTTGGCGCAGCGAGGTGAGCAGGGGGTGTACCGCAGTTCGGCCCAGAAGTGTTCGAAGTGCGCGGTCTGCCGGTCGGTGGTCAGTTGGTGGCAGGTGTCGACGGACTTGGTCAGGTACTTGGTGAGGTAGCCGATGAGCTTGTCCGCCTGTGGCGTGCCGCCGAGGACGCCTTCTGCATGGAGCTGCGGGCCGAACCGGGCGACGTGGACCGGTTCGGTGTCGGGATCGGCGTCGACCTGGTCCAGCGCCTCATCCCACGTCGGCAGCGGCTCGCGCGTCTGCGGGTCGAGGTACTGCTTGGTCTCCGGCTCCCAGATCGGCGCATTGTGGTCCGGGTAGCGGATGGCGTCGACCGGTGGCCACCAGACCTGGTGGTAGGTGGCCGCCGCGACCTTACGGAGGAGTTCGCGCGAGACCGTGCCGCGCATGGCGAAGTGGGCGTGCGGCGCCAGACGGCGCTGCGGTTCGACCGCGCCGAAGTACTGGATGTTGCGTCCGCAGGCGCGGCGGAGGTTCTGCCAGAACCGGTCGAGCAGGGCCGGGAAGTGGACGGCGTCCCAGGCGGCGCGGCGGTAGTCGTAGGTCGCCGGGTTGACCGGTGTGCCGTCCTCTCGCACCCGGCCGTAGCTGTCGAGGGTGAGCGTCAGGAAGGTCGAGGGCTGGAACACGCGCCCGTCGCGGCCCTCGAAGGTCCGGCCGACCGTTGTCGGGGCGACCTTGAGCCGGGGCAGGTCCGGAGCGTCCTGCCGGCGGCGGGTCGACCGTACGCGCCGCTTCGCCGGTTGCTCGTCGGCCTGGTCGCTGTCCGAGTTAGGGTTGCCGACCGGGGTGAGCCGGCCGCGCATGCCTGACTCGGTGATGGCCTGGTCGAGTTCGCCGATGGCCGTTTCGAGTTCGGCGACCTGGTCCCACTGGGCGAGCTGTTCGGCGCGGTTGCGTTCGAAGACGAAGTGCGCGCGGAGCTGGAGCATGGCGCGCTGTTCGTCGATGGGGTCGTCCGGGTCGGGCAGGGGTTCGTCGGTGCGGTGCCAGCCCTCCCGGCACTGTTGCTGGCGCAGTCGGCGGGCCCGCTTGGCGCAGGGCTTGCACTTATCTTCGCGGGTGGCGCCGCACGGGAGGTCGATGACTTCGGTCTGTCCGGTGGCGAGGTCGGTGCGGCGCAGCAGGACCGGGCGGGTACAGACGCCGTGTTCTTCGGCCATGGCCTTGAGGGCGTCGACGGCGCTCGGGGTGAGCAGCCGGGCGAGCCGACTGCCCGGCCGTGGCTCGGTCACGGTTGCGGGTTGCAGGTCGGGCGAAGCCATGGTCACCGGCGCGCCTCCCTGCGACGATTGCAGGCGTGGAGGGTCCATTCATGAACGCCGTCCGGAGCGGCGACGGCCCGTACGCGTGCCCGTGCTGCGGTTACCTCACGCTTGATGAGCGGGGCATGGACGAGACCTGCCCCGTGTGTTTCTGGGACGACGACGGGCAGGACACCCACGACGCCGATCGTGTCCGTGGTGGCCCGAACTACGGCCTGAGCCTCACCATGGCCCGCCGTAACTTTGTTGAGATCGGCGCGTCGGCCGCCCGCATGTTGCCGCATGTTCGGCCACCGCGTGATGAGGAGCATCCGTTGGCGCAGTGACACCAGGCTCACGCGCCACCCCCATTGATGGTCGGCCGGACGAGGCCATTCGGCGACAGGACCGGCAGGCGCACCGGCGGCGCGGGTCGCGGTGCGGCAGGCTCGCCCGGGGGCTCGACGTTGACGGGCTTGCCGTCCTCTGCGGCGGCGCGGATTCGGCCGCCCAGCTCTACGAGGCAGATCGAGGCGACCACGATGAGCCCGTCGACGGAGAACGGCAGCAGGTAGGGGCTGGCGCCGGTCTCGCCGTAGCGGGCCGCGACGCCGGCCATGTGCCAGTACGACACCCAGGCCGCGATGCCCGAGATGGCGATCGTGGCCGCCACGCGCAGGACGGCGAGGCTTTGCCGGTGGACCGGTACCCGGGAGACCAGCTCGACGGTGAGCAGCAGCGCCAGGGGTGGCCAGGCGGCGATGGTCTGGGAGATGGGGTTGCCGTTGGCGTGCAGGATGTTCGCGGCGACCGACGCGGCCACGCCGAGGAGGAGGGTGGCGCGGACGGCCCAGCGGATCCGGAGGAGTTGTGTCGTGGTCATGCCCACTCTCCGTCCACGACGCGTGCGCCGTTGAAGGCGTAGGTGTCTGCGAGGTCGGTGATGTCGTGGTCGGTGAGGTAGGAGAAGCGGACGCGGGCCGGGGTGGGGTCGCCGTCGAGGACGACGAAGCCGACGCCGGGTAGGGACATGGGGATGCGGTCGCAGAGGGCGCCGCGGTCGCGCATGCCGTCGCCGAGGACCAGGTCGACCTCGGGCTCTTCGGCGAGGCGCAGGCCGATCCGGGTCGGGAAGAGGTTTCGGAACGGCAGGACCTCTTTGCGGAGGTCCTGGAGGCAGCCGATGACGTGGACGCCGACCGCGCGGCCTTGCGTGAGCAGCAGCCCGAGCGCGGCCTTGATCCGGTCCTTGGTCTGGCGGTCGGTGACGTACGCGGTCAACGCGGCCAGCTCGTCGATGACGAGCACGATGAGCGGGTCGGTGATGCTGGCGACGTGTTGCCGGGTGTGCCACCGCGGCCGCGCGGCCCGGTCCTGTGCGGTCTTGAGGGCCAGTTCGAGAAGGTCGGCCATGGCCTTAAAGTCGGTGCAGGCGAACTTGGCGAACAGTCGCTCCCCTGCGCCCAGTTCCATGCCGCCCTTGGGGTCGAAGGCCCAGAGCTGGACGAGGCCGGCGGAGATGCCGCCGGCCAGGGCGCGGACGATGGACCAGACGACCGAGCCCTTGCCGGCGCCGGTCGCGCCGACGACGAGGATCTGCGTGCCGTACAGGCGCAGCTCGAAGACGCTGCCGTCCTCGCACAGGCCGATCGGCAGCGCGGTGAAGTCCGGGACGTGGGTGACGGGCAGCGGCTCGACCACTGCGGTCAGCGGGTCGCCACGCCGCATGGTGAGCACCACCAGGTCCGGGCGCGTGCCTGCCGTGACGCGGCAGTTGAGCGCGGCGAAGGTGTGGGTGAGGCGCTCGGAGACCTTGGCGAAGTCGTCCGGGATCTGGCCGGTCACCATGCGCACGGTAAGCACGTCGGTGCCGCCGTGGACGCGGACCTTCTTGAGCACAGGCAGGATCGTGTGGCTGTCGAAGGTGACCGACAGGCCAGCGGTGACCATGGCCGGTTGCCAGATGCGGCGGTACCGGAAGCGCCGCCACCGGGCCAGCGTCGGCCACCACGCCCACCGCTGGCAGGAGGGCCAGTCCAGCGCGGCCCAGAGCCCGACAGCGCCGGCGGGGATGCCGAGCGCGAGCACGGGACCCCACCAGCCGAACTGGAGGTAGAGCGCGGTCAGGGCGGTGAGCGGGAGCGTGACGTACCAGAAGCGGACGTAGAGCACGGCCAGGCGCCACAGGCCGCGGATCGTCCAGAGCGCCAGGACGAGCCAGAGCGGGACCTTGAGGTATGGGGTGCGGACGTTGAACGGGGCGGGCTCGATCCGCTCACCCCGGATCACGTTCACGAGCGGCATCAGCGCTCACCGCCGTCCGCAAACAGGGCCAGCTGCGCCGCAGCCTTAGCTTTGCGGCGAGCGATCCGCCGCTGGGTCGAGCGTGTCGGGGCGGTAGCCGGGACCAGGGCGACAAGGTCGACCGGACCGGCCGTGGGCGCGGGGACGTGGCGGACCATCGTCGGCAGCCACTGGCCGCGGCCGAGAACCGCACGCAGGTCGGTGCGGTCGGAGACGTGCGGGGCGATGAGGTCCGGATCGAGGTGACGCAGCTTGACGACGGTACGGGCGAGCGCGGCGGCAGCGGCCGAGATCTCGACCAGCGCGGCGACGCGGACGGTGTCGGAAGGAACGGTCTGGTACAGCTCTCGGGCGGCGTTGACGCCGGTGGCCGCGAGCGCGGCGACGGTACGGCGGTGCGTCCTCATCGCGCATCACCGCCGCCCGGGATGGTCGGGGCCGGACCAAGGCGGCAGGCGTCACAGCGCTCGACGGCCGGCGGGAGCGGGGTCAGGGTCTGGCAGGCGGAGCAGATACGCCACACCGCGCCGTCGGGCGACGTGAGGCGGGCGGCGTCGACTAGCTTGGGCATTCCAGCCTTCTCCTTGAGGGGTTTGGGAAGGCGGGGCGGGCAGGTCTCTTGCCGGAGGAAGGCCCGCCCCGCGCGCAAAGGCGCGGTCAGGCCGCCGAAGCGACCGGGGTGACGCCGAGTTCGGCCGGGGCGACCATGCCCGAGGCGCGGTAGGACCAGGCGAGCCGAGCGCGGCACCGGTGCGGCTGTCGCTCGCCCTTGCACGCCGAGCTGTCGGTGTAGGGCGTGACCGTGAGATCGGTGAACGCGACCGGCGTGATCGACATCCCGGCGACCTGGATCGGCTCCGGCGGAACGGGCTGGTGCGGCGCCGCGATCTTCACCTTGACCTGCGGGGTGCGCCCGAACTTGGACGCCTCCGGGTCCTGGTCCATCACGGTGACGACCCAGAGCCGGACGCCGTGCTCGTCGCGCGCCTGGTTGTCGTCCTCACGCAGCTTGTCGAAGTCGATCTGCTTGTCCACGCCGAGGAACAGCGCCCCGGCCGGGAAGGCGTAGTCGAACGGCATCGGGTACCGCATCGAGTTGGGAACCACGTCTCTGAACCTCCATCGCATCGTGCACTTGAGAGCAACAGTAAGAAAGCTTGTAAACACATGCCAATGAGTAATTCGAGACATGTACATGAGTCAAGTGACCACTTGAGACCTTGAACAGCACAAACAAGCGCCCGGGTCGACGAACCCGGGCGCAAGATTTCTTCGATGCCTGTCAGGACAGCGGGTACGTGTCTTCAATCTCGTGCCGGTTGCCCGGCAGGACGACGTCGACGGCGAGGACCAGGTCGCCGAGGGCGGTGTGTACGGCGATGGTCAGGGCGAGGACGGGCTCATCGGCCGCAAGATCGAAGCAGCTGGGTTCCGGCCGGGACCGCATCCCGATCGCCACCGCTCCCGGCCGCCTGGATCGCCTTGCCAGCCTGAGCTCAGCGACGCACGGCGTCGCGAAACCGGGCGCCCGAGTCGACTAGGACGTCAAGGACGTCGAGTAACGCCTGCCGGCCAGCGGCAGAGTATTCGGCTTGCGCGCCCGCGTGCTTCTCGTGGACGCGCTCCAGGGCTGCCTCCAGCGTCGCGTCGCCGTTGCCCGCCCTCAGGAACGCGAGCGCAACGTCTGTGCGGACCTGCTCCTGGATTCGGGCCCGGTCATCCATCAGGGCCGCCCGGTCCAACCGGCACACTGCAATGGTCTGGCGGCCCTTCGTGCTGCCGTCACGCGGGCCGACCGCCCCAGCCAGACCGAACAGCAGATGCTGCTCGGGATCGTCCGAGTAGGGGTGCAGCAGCAACGGCTGCTCCACGGCGTCGAGCTCGGCCATATCGTCGGGGTCCGCGAGCTCGGCGGGCGCAAGGACCCGCCGGCCAGCGATCGGGAACTGGTCCTGCTTGCCCTCGCCGCTGTTGCACTGGTCGCAGGCCGGCACGATGTTGCGCCAGTCGTACGCCAGCCACGCATAGCCCGGCTCTCGCCCGGCTGGCGTCATAACGCGGCTCTTCGGCCGGTAGTGCTCCGCGGCGCCGTATGACTGAGCGAGCATCCGACCCTCGCAGTAGGCGCACTTGCCATGGAATACATGCTCGAGCAGCCAGGCTTTAAGGCCCGCCCACACGGACTGGCGCCAGTTCGGCGGCTCGCCATCGCCGCGCGCCGTCGCGTCCCGCAGCGCGTCGGCGGCCTGTCGTGCGCGGCCCTGCCACCGCGAGAACCACGCGGCCCGCGACCCCTCCAGCGTGCCGGGATCGAAGTGCACCCGTCGCATCAGCCCTCGCCGCCGCGGACCCGGCGCAGGTACTTCGCCGCCTGCCGGACCAGCGCCGCGCGCCGTTCGTCGGGCAGTTCGGCCAGCCGCTCCCGCAGCCCGGCGTCGACGAGCTCAGCGGCCTCGCGCTCGATGGCTGTCTCGCCGGACCGTGGCAAATTGGCGACCCGCTCGAACAGCTCGGGGTTGACGGGCCGCTCACCCAGGGCCGTTTGGTACTCCTCTAGGTCGCGCTCGGTCTTCGCGTCCCGGCTGGTGTCGAGCCCGAATGCCGGACTGGTGAGGATCTGGTCCGCCCGCCAACCCCGGAACTCCTCCGCCTGTTCGACGCTGCCGTGCCCGGCGTGGTCGCGGTGTAGGGTCAGCACCTCGCCAGGTTCGAGCGCACCAACGATCAGCGGCGAGTGGGTGGTCGCGATGACCTGGACATTTGGTAGTGCCTCACGTAGTCGCGGCACGATGAGCCGCTGCCACTCGGGATGCAAGTGCGCATCGAGCTCGTCGACAATTACCAGTGCAGGCATAGCGGCGAGTTCGTCGGCGCCGCCTCGGTATCGGTCGACGAGCCGCCGCACAAGCGTTCCCACCCAAGAGACCGTCGACAACGCGCCCTGGCTGAATGTGCGCAGTGGAACCGTGGACCCGTTTAAGCTGACGAGCACTTCCCACCGATCGGTATTCAGGCCCGCGTACCGCATTTGCATGCCCGGCATTAGCCGCTCCCATAGTGCGAACACCGAGTCGATGCGCTCGCCAGCCCGATCGGCGTCGCCGAAGAGATCGTCGGCCCGGTGGACCACCGCCAGGTTGATGAGCCACTGTTGCAGTTCGTCGAGCCGGGTGTCGACGGCGCCGGTACGCAACGCCTCGAGGTCCGACGGGTGTCCGACGCCGAGGACGCGCTCCTCGCGGGGGCCGGTCGGCGCCTTCCGCGACACGCCTCGGAAGGCTGGGAATCCCAATGCGAGCATTTCGCCCGTTTCCACGGGCGTCGGCGCAGCAGTCTTAACGCGGACGCCGGTGCGCTCCCGCAGCAGCGACGTAACGTACCTGGTTTCACCGACCGTTACGTCGATGACGCCGCCCTTGCGGCCGGCCATCAGCAGGTGATCGGCCTCCCCGGGGAGCACGGAACCGCCGCAGAGTGCGAACGCCAGCGCGCGCAGCACGGTGGATTTGCCGGCGCCGTTGTCGCCGAGCAGCACGGTCCATTCGTCGGCAAAGCGGACATGTAGGTGCCGGAACGGGCCGATGTTTTCCAGCCGCAGCTCGTGGACCGGGTGGTCGATCCACTGCGGCGTCCGCCGGCGCGGCTGGGCGGCGACGCTGAGCGCGAGAGCTGGCACGAACTGTTCCGGTACGGGGATAGGAAGCCGGTGGACGTTGTGCCGGGCCCGTACAAGGCGGGCGTCGAGGGCTGAGTCGTCGTCCAGGACCGCGAAGTCTGGGTGTTCGCCCTGAGTGCCCGCCACTCCGGCGCTGGAGAGGAGTTCGTTGATCGTCCGCGCGTGGGTGCCGACGAACAGCACAGTGTTCGCCGCCAGAGTCGCGCCGAGCAGGCGCCCGAAGTCCGAGGAGGCACCATAGCGGCGGTTGAAATCGGCCAAAGACAGTAGCAGCGAGCCAGCGTTTCCGGTGTGGCCGAGTGGTTTGAGGATCCGCAGCCGGGCGCGATCGGCGTCGAGACGATCCGGGGGTGGTCGGCCCGGCAGGAGGATCTCCGGTCCGCGGGAGCGTACGAGTCGCTCAAACGAATCGTCCCAGTTCAGCGAGATGACCGCGGCGAAGGGTAACCGAGCCAGGATCTGGACCCACGGCGGCACAGGTAGGCGCGGCTGCTGCTTGAGTCGGTCACGGATGGCGAGCGAGATTCGTTTTGGCCCTAACTCTGCGGCCAGCAGTTCGCCCAGCACCTCGACATCGTCATCGCTCATAGCCAGGACCTGGTCGGATTGGAGCCCAGGGCCATCCAGTGTAGGCGCCAGGTCGGCGATGACCTCGCGCCACGTGGGTGCGCCCACGGCACGGGCCACGCCGGTGCCCACGACCAGAACGCAACGGCCGTTCTGGAGCTGCTCGACGAGGCGATCGGGCAATTCGGACGGCGTGGTCAAGGATGCTCCTGGCATGAGATATGGACGCCCGCCGAGGGTATCAGCCCTATTCTCCGCAGCCCCGACCCGACATTCGGGCATGTACAGGCCCGAGGATCGTGAAGATCGACAGAAGCAGGAGGATCGTCGCGCTGGCGAGGGGAGCGATGAACGAGCTCAGGACAGGGGGTAGGTGTCCTCGATCTCGTGCCGGTTACCCGGCAAGGCGACGTCGACGGCGAGGACCAGGTCGCCACGCGCGGTGTGCACCGCGATGGTCACCGCGAGAACGGGCTCATCGGCCGGGATGTCGAGCAGCTGCGCCTCGTCAGCGGTCGGTCGGCGCGCCGAGGTCCACTCGACGGCATAGTCTCCGCGCACGCCATTTCGCTGCGCCAGGTGGTCGAGCAAGCTCCCGGCGATTGGCTCTGGCTTCATCGCGTCGGAGCCGGCGGCCACGTCGATCGGCAGCCACACCGTGACCAGGTCGACGGCGCCCTCATCCGCGGTCGTCCGCCGTTTCCGCTGGTACACCGGGGTTCCCTCGGGCACGCCGAGGATCGACGCAATGCGCCGATCAGCGAGCACCGGCGCCACGACGAGGAGTTCGGTCTCAGCCGTCTCATCCAGATGCAGCGCCCCATGCGCGTGCGGCGGGACGGTCCGGCGCGCGGTCGGCTTGCCCCGCACGAAGTTGGCCTTGCCCTGCTGCGACTCGACCCAGCCGTCCTGTTTCAGGTAGGCCAGGGCCTTGAGCACGGTCGGCCGCGAGACGTCGAACTCCCCGGCGAGCTGGTTCTCCGAGGGCAGCGCCGCACCCGGCTTGTACGTCCCGTCTTCGATGCGCTGCCGCAACGTGTTGAGGACCCGGACGTACTTCGGAGTCCTCGGTTCGAGGTTCAGCACGCGGAACCGCCCCTCGCCTGATTACTACTTGTTAAGACAAGACCGTAATGAGTTAACGATGAGTGCACAAGTCGCCTCATCGGTCAGGGCCGCCTAGCCAAACCAGCCGGAACCGCTGGCAGGCCGTACTGACAGCCGCTCAGGTCTCGACGCACCGGGCCGGCGGCGCGGTAGCCGGCCGTAGCGCGACAACGTCAGGAGGGCCGCCCGCCGTTGCGGGCAAGGTCCCTCGGTACCGCAAGCGGTGCACACGCTCCCTTTGAGCGTCAGGGCATGGCGGTTGACTTCGTCCTGCGCCGCGTTGACCTGGTCACGCACGTTGGTGGAGAGGTAGACCGTCATGGCGCATCGCCGGCCATCAGCGCGCGGATGCCGTCGCACCGGTACAGCCGCGGGGGAACGCCGGGCAAGGCGACGTGCCGGTCGCTTCCACAGAGGCCGCAGACCAGGTTGCGATGGGTCCACACCGTGAACTGCCGGTAGAGCTTGTGCCCGGAGTGCTCGCCAACCTCGGTGTTCGCCACCCGCAGCTGTCCCGCCGTCGCGACCCGGACCAGGTCGTAGAAGTTCTTCATGCGGTGGCGGATGAGCAGCCGCGCGGTCAGGCATGGCCATGGTCGGCCGCACTGTATGCAGGTCCAGCCGGGCCGGCTTACCCGGTGCTGTTCGGCCTCGCGGTAGAAGCGTTCGGTGTAGAGCACCGGCTCGTCCATCATTCATTCGTCCCTTCCGTCGCGACCGGCCAGAGCCGGTCGGGCTCAACGAGGACGGAGACATCACCGGTCGGCCGGTACGCCGGATCGAGCTCGGCACCGCACAACCGCAGCCGGTCACCAAGGGCGGGATCGCTATCGACGCTGCGGACCCTGATCCGCGCGGCGCGACCGCCGGCGCCGTCTTCGAGCGGCGGGCGAATCCAGGCCCACACGATGTGGCCAGGCTCCGGCACGTACATCACCGGCATCCCGATCCGGTGGAACGGCACCGAGGCGGGCGGGCGCACAACGGCCCACGGGCAGGCCGGGTCCAGCACCCGCCCCGGTGCCAGCTCACGAGGACGCCCCGCCCAGATCGGCGCCCGGGTCACCGCAGACCCGGCACGCCCGCCGGCTACGCCCGGCCCGCGCTCCACGCTCCCCGCCGGTGGCGAGGGAGAGCTTGGCCGTGACGTACACCCACCCGAACCCGGCACACGCACCGCACCGGCCGGCCTGATCGACGCTCTCGGCGCTCCCCATGGGTCGCCGTCCTCCTCACGATCGTGTCCCTGCGCGCTGGGCGACCGACCCGCCGCGTGAGGGCTGCGGATCGAGGGATGCGCAAGGATCGCTGTTGGAAGACAGTGTGCAACCACACAGGGTGACGGCCCCGCACCACGAAACGACCCGCACTTTTGTGCGGGTTAGGGACCGAAGTAAGCGGCCTTGCTCAGCCGGCGGTGAGTGCGTCGAGCTGGGCAACGAGCCAAGCGGGGTCGAACCGCTCAATGACTTCGGCGCCCGTGCCGGACTTGGTCGGCACCTCGCCGAGTTGCCCAGTGTGGATGTCGACCAGGCGCACACCGGCCGTGCGTAGGACCGCCAGGCTGGACGGCCACGCCGGGTGGCCCCAGAGCTTGTCGTTCACCATCGGCACCACGAGCGTCGGCAGCCGCATCCCGATCGCTTCACAGATCTGCCCGAGCGCGTACGTGTCCATCGCCCCGGCCGCGGCCTTGTTGAGCGTGTTGAACGACGCGGGACACACCACGAGCGCGGCCGGCGGACCGCTGCGAGGATCCAACGTCGGTGCCCGGTAGTCGAACTGCGGAGACCGGCCGGTCAGCCGCTCGACGGCGTCAGCGTCCAGCCACTCCCGCGCCGAGGGCGTACCGACCACGCGCGGCTGCCAACCACCGCCTTGGAGGGCCGTCACCAGGTCAGCGGTGCGCAGCGTCAACGGGGCACCGCACACCACGAGCGTCACCGAGCGATCAGCCACGCCTGCTAGTCCAGCACACCCGCCCGAACCGCCAACCGGTGCAGGGCACTGGTCTTCGACTTCTTCTGACGAGCCAGCATCTCCCGAACCAGCTCACGAGCCATCACGTTGTACCGCACCATCTCCGGCGCCACCCGCTCGGCTTCCATCAGGTGCAGCAGCGCATCGGCGTCCCGCTTGCGCTGCACCTGCGCCCACGCCAGATCAAGGTGCACCTGCCCCCGCCGGCTGTTCAGCCCAACCGGCAGCCGATCCGGGTCGACGGCGTCCGCCGCCCGCAGCGCCTCACCCGGGTCGCCGAGCTCGGCCGCGACGGACACCCGGTGGATCGCCACGTTGTCGGCCCGAATGCCGTCCAGGCGAAGTTCCCATCGTGCCCGAGCATCGCCGCCAGGCCGTCAGCCTGATCCAGACGACGCCAGGCTTCAGCCCGATCGGTCCGCCGCCCGGCGATGACGGCGCCAATCAGCCACAGTGCGCCAGCCACCGAGATGACCGATGGCGCGTCCGGCCGGGCCTCGCGCCTTACGACTTCTGCCATGTGCACTGCCAGCTGTTCGGCGTCCTCGGCGCGGTCGGCCCGCAGTAGCGCGCATACCACCTGATAGGCCGCCATCCCACGCGCCTCAACGGAGTCCGCGTCGACCGCAGCGGAGGCCGCTCGGTCCGCCGACAACAGTGCCAGATCCGCAGCGCCCATCTTGGTCAGCAGCTTCGCGGCCATGGCATAGGCGTTCACGTAGCTGGCCAACGCCTCACGCCGGCCACCGCCGGACCCGAACGACCGCAGCGGATCGGCCGATGACAGCAACGCTGGCAACTCCTCCACGACACGCTCGTAGTCGGCGGCCTGATACGCCCGGTGCCCACCATCAACGCGCCGCCGGACGTCGGCGACGTCGACCTGGTCGCCAGCTTCGACGCCGAGGAGGTTGTCGTAGCGGGCGAAGAACCGCCGCACGCCGTCGAGGCCGCCAACGACCGGATTCCCGCTCGGCGCGTACTGCCACGGCTGCCCCGTCAGCGCCTCAACCTCGACGTGCAGGACCTTCGCCAGGTCCAGCAGTACCGACAGCCGATCGACGGAGCGAACACCCCGTTCCACCTGCGACAACCATGACTCTGACCGTCCAACCAGACCCGCCAATGCAGCCTGACTCAGCCCACGCCGACGCCGATACGCTGCGATTCGCTCCCCAACCGAACCCGACACCATCTACCAACTATCTCAGACATCGGTGGTCATCACCGGGCGAAATCGGGCTCCGCATGCTCTGACAGCGGTTAGCTACCAATGACGTTGCCAGACGAGTTTCTGTGCATCTTCAAGTGCGGCCCGAAACGGGCCGCACGCGCCGCCGCTTGGGCGCCTGGCCGCCAGCTCGCTCAGCCGCTCGCCAGCGACCAGACCAACGCCCATCGGCTGGCGCGGAGTGCGGGGTCGGGCCGCCGGCTTAAGGTCGCGACACGGTGGACGGAGCAGCGCGCAGTGTGCCGGGCCGTGGGCGCGGGCAGGCCGGTGGCCTGCCCTCATTAGTACGCGCGCCACTCCGCCCGCGTCGCATGCTTTAGCGAATCGACTGTCAAGACTGCATTGACATTGCACGTCGCCAGCGCCTTGACCGATATGAGACTATGCTTCAATGCAGCATTCCCGCCCGATCCAGCGCTACACCATTGCCCCAATGATTCGTACGATCGTGCCACACTCGGAGATGCACATCAAGAATGTCGCGTGGGAGCCACTAATTACTCTTGCACGTTCTCCTGCGGCAAGCGCAAAGCTATTTGGCCCGGCTGGACAGGCGAATCCACTCCTAATCGACGAATTTAGCGGGTACATACGCCAAGCATACGACTATTTTATCGGCGCATCTCACGTTCCCGGGACTTCTGGCGCACTGCTGCACTATTACTGTGCGCTGCAACTTGCGAAAGCTGAGTTACTCTTGAGTAACTCAGCAAGCATCTTAGGGGTGGCGATTCGGCACGGACTTAGCCATAGCGTCACAAACGCCGCCGACCCGGCTCTCGACTACCTGACGGTCAAAGATGGCGTATTCCCGCTGCTTTATCAACGACGGATTGGGTCTCCAATTCCTATCGGAACCAGGATCCCCATCAAAGACCTTCTCGCTTACATTCCAGAAATTGGCTCAGAGGCGTCGGCGACTCTATCCATATCGTCCACCTACCTGCCCCTCTACCATGCCTTACTGTTCTCGGATCCCGAAGTTTGGTCGGGCATCGTAGCACTTGGCCACAATATCAACACCTCCACAATCTCCGAATTCGAGAGCCTGGCAGCAACCACCTATGAAGAGGTACAGCCACCGTCCGAGTGGAAGCGGATATTTGGAATCAGCTATCGCGCACTTACTCCTAACGTAAGAATGTTTCAGGCTAAGAGGAGCTATCCGGATCAGACCACAATCGACAAGGTTATTGGGGAGCAGACGGCACCATTTGGCCCCTCGCTGGACAACTGTATCGACGACCACGCGGACGCGTTCTTTTGGCCGAAGTGCAACGGAATCTTGATGACACCGTCAATAGCGCGCTACGTGCTCATGTACTACTTGTCGTCCGTTGTTCGCTATAAGCCCAGCATTTTGACTCCAGCCCGGTTTCCAGAATATGCCTGGGTGTTTGAATCCTTTATAAATTCATCCGCATTGAACATTGTCACGAATAGTGTTGATGGCATCACTGGCCAATGGCATATGTATGGAGTGAAGTTCCGATGGTGACGGGATGACACATCGCCGCCAACCTCGACGACGGCTCACAACAACATTGCCGCTACAGGGATTCACGCCCTCCGGAGGCGGGAGCGCGGGTTCGAATCCTGCCGGGGGCAGGGACTCGCATCCTGAACCTGACAGCATCCGTCGCGACGTCAGACCTCGCGCGCCTCGGTTGCTTGCCTTGCGCGCAAGCGGCCGAGTTTCTCCTGCTCGGCCTCGAGGCCGAAACTGGACAGCAGCCTGGACAACACGTCCAAACCCAATTCCAAACGTCGTTCGTCGGATCTGATCGTGTGCATCACCTCAACAACCAGCGCAGTTACCTCATCCGGCTTCTGAGTCGCCGCAGAATTAGCTGCCTTGGCGGCCGCCATCGAATCGAGGAAGGCCGCGAAGTCGATCGCTTTGAGAAACTCCGGGCTCTGTAGCAGCCACCACATCCTTGCGCGATTGGCTTCCGAGAACACCTCGCCGTGCAGGAATCGGACCGACTCGCGGACATGGTCGTGCTGCAGCATCAGCTCGAACTTGCGCCGCAACTGAGTGCCAGCCAAGGCGACACTTTGATCATCGGTACGCAGTTCCACGGTCGACGCGACGTCGACCGAGCCAAGCTCATCGGACAACCTTATCTGCGTGATCCGCAGACGCAAAGCGTCTAGGGCCGCCCCGCAGTCCAAGACCGAATATCCTCGTGCCACTTCCGAGGCGCACAACCTTAGATGGTGCCCGACGAATGGCTCGACGAGATGGTCCGGAACCGTAGCCTTGCTCGCGAACCACTCCGCATAAATGCGTGCCGTGAAGGTGGAGCCGGGCAGAATCGAGGGAAGGCGGGCAGTAAGTATTGTCCCCCTTGCGTCTCGGCGCAGGGCCAATCTGTCACGAAACCGGAACCAGCTAACCATCGAGATCTCCTGACGCTGGGCCGGGAGGCAAGATTCGGTCGAGCATCATGATCCGAGTCGGAGACGTGCGACCGCCGGAAAGAAGATTGACAGCCAGCGACCTCATGATTCCACCACGCATTGAGGGTTCGAGGATGTCTACCACTGTCGCCCGATCCAACCAATTCGAGTCTGCACCGTCGCGCCAGCTGCGAACGAGGTCAATGACTTCCCGATTTGTTTCCGCAATGCGTGAAAGCACCTGCCAGGCCCGCTGCAGAGCCGCTCGAGTCTCGCGGTCCGTGAACGAGTCCTGTATGAGAAGCCGACCGGGCGAGTCGTCGTCACGAACCGACATGACAGCCAGGAGAATGCGAACCGCGCTGCTCTTGCCGTCATCCTGCACCCACTGGACCGACTTTCGCAGGGCGGTCAAGCGCGACCGTCTCGCCGAGCACATCGCCCTGATCGAACGATCGACGGTCGTGGTCACTTGACTCCCGAATCGCTCGTTGTCCAGCAGCAGCCGCAGACGTACCAGAGCAACGGACGGCGCTTGCCGGCCGAGCTCCCCCCTGCAGACCGCCGCAACCGCGTAACCCTCCGATTCACGCGAGCCCTCCCGGGCCCATCGATAGAGCGACCTGCGCACGACCGCGCCCATGTCCTGGCTGACCGCCAATCGTTCGAGGAGCATCACAGCCAGATGACGACTGTTCGCCCCGTGTCGCAGCAGCCCGCGAATCACATCGACAACTTCGAGAGCGCGATGGCGATTGGCCAGCCTCAGGAGCGTCTCCGCGCACTTCGACGCCTCGGTCGACGCCGGGTGACCTTCGGCGGTAATTGCGGCCAGCCAGGACAGCAGAGGCTTGCGGATGGCTGGCCGCTGCTCCCAGAGTCTGTCGACAATGGCGAGTCCAACACCCGGCCGGTCTCTCGATATCGAGATTCTGTCGTCCTGAATGGATGCGCCGATCGCCGCTATGTTGTCGGAGATCTCCGGGCTCGCGAGCGGGTTCTGGACGGCCGATTGAAGCTTCAGCTTCTCCAGCAAGGTGTTCACCGCGGCGTTGATCGCCTCGCTCTTGGCTCCGTCCAGCACTGCCACCGCTATGAGCAGGGCTCTCTGTTCGAGTTGCGCTAAGTTCTGCGTGTGGCCGGTCAAGTGCTGCGAAATGTAGCCCTGCCAGCCGAGCAACTCCTGCCGTAGCTGCTCGACGTCCTTTCCAGCCCGAACCGGGTCCTCCATAAGCATCAGCCGTCGCGCGACATCGACGGCGTCCGCCGGTACGACCGCCCGCGCGTCCAGATCGCGCATGACGCTCTTGACCTGGTGGTACTGGAGAAGCACCTGCCGATCCGAGAAATGCAGCCTTCGTTCGACGATCCAGGTAGCCCGCGGAATGCCGAGCCGCACCGCGAAGTCCGCACATTCGGCAGCGCACAGTCGCCATATCTCCGGCGTGACCAGAATGACGAGTCGGCTACCGGTGGTGCGCGTCCGCGCGTTCAGTGCACGTAGCTGCCGCCCGAAGGCTTCGGTAAGCTCGTCCCGCTCGAACGATAGATCGACGACTCGTCGTTCGTCGGCTCCGGGCGCAAAGTACTCCACCTTCGGCGAATCCCACTCGGGAAATACCTCGAACGCCGTCGCTGGGTCGTCCGATATCGCCCGATCTTCCCAGCCGAGCAGATGCAGAGCCGCCGCGCGCCTTCCCGTCCCGGGATAGCCGACGATGACGAGGGTTGGCGATCGCAGAAAGATCTCCTGGGCCCGGGCAAAGTCGGACGGCTTAACAAAATAGTTGTGGTTTTCGACGAGCGCCGATTTGGGCACCGGTTCGATGGAGGCGGCCTGACGGGCGTAGTAGTGCAGGTCTCCGGCCACCTGGTTGGCAACGCCGCCGGCAGCAACCTCGGCCCGCATGGTGACATCTTTCGCCGGCCGATACTCGAGGATACTGTCCGCCTCAACGCCGCCAGCGCCGGTCAACGCACCTCACCGTGGTTGTGATAGTCGCCAGCGATCTGGAATAGCGTTCCACCGGACTGAGCCGTTCCACTTTGGTGCACTATTCGTTGAGACGAAGCCGTCTCGGCGGCCGTCGCTAAACCTTCGCTGAGACAGAAGGCGCGCGCCACCATCGCGCCGAAAGCTTCTTCGACGAGTTTCGGGTGGCTGAGGAGCCTCCGCGAGAGCTCAGCGCCATCTACGAGGTCCAACACAAAGGCGGAATTTTGGTGTCGTAACTCGAGTAGAGCATCCGTGATGTGCCTCGACTCCGCCGAACACGCGACCACCACGACGAGGTGTTGTATCTGCAGCGGGGGCTTGCGAACGAACTCGCCGACGGCGGACCGCAGGTCGTCCGCCGTGAATGCTCGGTAGCGCTTACATTGGTAACCGGTGAAACACAGCCCGTCATTGGTCGCTGCCACGTCGATGCCGAACTGGCGTTCCCCGGGCACCCCGTAGAGCCGCACTTCCCGGTATCCCTCGACAACCTTGGCCATTCGAGCGACGAGGACCTCGAACTGACGAGGATCGAGCTCGCAGAACGGAAGCAGCGCTGGCCGATGGGTGACCAGTGGCACTTCGATCCTTGGCTCGGGCCAGGCGACTCCCTCGGCTTCCAGCATCGCGATGAAGGCGTCTTCCCAGACGCTGTCCGGGCGGAGGTCAGGATTCGCCATGTGATCGATTGTGTCCCATCCTTGAATCTCGCAGGTACTCCTCTGGCGGTATGCCCCAAATATCACTTCTTCTGTCCGGACGCTCGGTGAGGTCGGCGCTCGATCGAGCGTTACGCCGGCGCGTTAGCCTACGGTTCCTGTAACCGAGTGGCGCATGATCCCCGACGGAACAGCGCCGGACTTGCTAGACGGCTTCCATCCAACCGTGGCTCGGCACAGACTGGTACACCCGGACAGCCATGGCGGCATCAACTCATCGGCAGAAGCGATGCCTGAGATGCCCAGCATCGTGGACGGCCGGCGCCGCCTCCCTATTCGGCATGCTCAAGGCCCGTGCAATCCGTCAACCGGAGTCACCGTGTAACACATCAAACGGAGTACGACAACCCTCGCGGCGCGTGTGTGTGCAGACTTTCTGTACGTCTTCAAGGCGGCCCGAAACGGGCCGCACGCGCCGCCGCCCGGGCACCTAGCCGCCAGCTCCCTCAGCCGCTCGCCGGCGACCAGGCCCACGCCCGGCGGCTGGCGCGGATCGCGGTTCATCAGGCCGCCGACCACGACGTGGCGGGCGGGGTGGCGCGCGAGTATGCCGGGCAGGCGGGGCGGGCAGGCCGGTGGCCTGCCCTCACACAAGGTCGCGCGCCACCACGCTCCACGCTTCGGCGTCAAGGCCGCCTTGACTGTCACCGCCCGGAGCAGGTAGACCGCAGGCCCCTCGTCAAGTTCACTATTCTGCAGAGCCGTTGGGCAAAGGATCAGGCTCACGCGCGATCCTTTTGACCTCATATGCAATATAGATAAAAAACAAAATCAGGCTTATGACGAACAGGATCACGAATAAGATTCGCTGCCCACGATCCAACTCCGATCCCCAGATCGCCATTTGCCCTAGCGGAATTATCACAGCGAAAAGGGTAATTACCTGCAATACTGCGATAGAGGTACCCACCCTCGGCTTCCGCACGTTGTGCAGCGCTGTCAATGCGTGTTTAAGTTCCAGCTCCACAACCTCGACTTCATTCCTCGCCTGGCTCTTTGCGCGCCGCAAATCATTGTATGCAGTGGATCTGATTGTCATCCTAGCCGCCGTAAGTGGCGCAGGAGTCACGATCGGAACGCGTAGGATATCAACGTAGGGAGAATTCCTTCGGGGTCGACTGTCCCGCCAATACTCCTCAATTTGCTTCAGCCATTTCTCGGCTACCTCGCGCGAAAGCCGATCATCGAACGACTCTACAATCTCTGACCTTTCATCGGCCGTCTCCCACTCAAACGAGGTCCGCTCGAGCAGATTGCGGCGAAACAAGACGTTTTCCACGGAAAACACCGACCGGCGCAATCTGTCAAGATAAGGCGCAAAGTCTTGTAATGTCCAGTCGTCATCGCCATACTCGCGCCACAGAAGGTCCAAGTCCGGATTGGGCCAGCCCTCGAGATAGTCGTCCAGAACGAGGTCGATAAATTGGCTAGCGTCATGATCGAGGAGGGCCTCTACTGCTTGATCGAGATTCCGTAGCTTCGCCTCTCGCGTTTGGGCAAGCTCGCGAACCCTGGCCGTGCTCGTCGAGGAGATCATCGATCCCAAGCTTGGCGCTCAGAACCTAGACTAGCGATACGCGCCACTAGCAGACCTGCCACTATAGCGACAATGGCCGCCCCACCTTGCACTAATGTTCCAAGCAACGCACTGCTATCGGTTGACATCGGTTCCCCTCTCCAACCGAGCAAGGTAGACGGCAAGTCTCAGTCCGAGCAAGCGGAACGGTACCGCCCCCTTGCCCCGGGGATACTCGATGGCACGCGGCCATGCAAGGCTGGAGACGTTGGAGAGATATTCCCTAACAGCGTGGGTTTCCCAGAGAGCAACTCCCGCCCACACCACGCCGAATGGGCGCCGAAGTTCCCGCCCGACTGAGCCCACCACCTACGTAGGCGCTGCTCATGGCGTCCCACCGATGAAGAGCCGCACTGTTGCCACTCCCGGCTACCGTCAGCAGCAACCGACACGGCGTAGCGATGTACGTGAGAGAGGCGGCAGCGTGGCTTGGGAGTGGGTTTCGCCCGTCGTTACTGGGGTGCTCGGTGTTGCCGGCATCGGAGGCACGGTCTGGGCGGCATCGCTGGCTCGCCGGGCGCATATTGACGTCGCCCGCGCACAAGCTGAGGCCGAGGCGCGTCGCCTCCTCCGTGCAGAGAAACGGGAGGTCTATGGAAGGGCACTGCAGCGGCTAAACGAGCTTGCAGCAAATTGCATTGCCGTCGCCAGCCTCACTGACAAGGTTGAAGTGAAGCCAGGCCCGCAGTCGATAGAAGACGACCTGGGCGAAGCAAGCCGGCGCCATTCAGCACTTTTGTCCGAGGTTCACCAGATGCAAGGCGAGCTTGCGGTGATCGCCAGCACCTCTATCACATCGGCATTCGCTGCGGCGGTCTACGCAACAAACAAGCTTGAGATGGGCGGCAGTCACGACCTGTATCTCGTCGCATTGGAGGAGCTAACTTCGACCATGCGCGGTGATCTATACGTCCTGAACACCATCCCATGACGGGGCTTGCTACCGGCGCAGTAGTAGTACCGCCTGGAGAGGCATCCCGTCGCGCGGAGCCTCGTGGACTCGATTCCCGTCTCTGTCCGTCAACCACTCACTATGGCGAGCGCCAGTGCCGCGCCGAATGGGCGCCGAAGCTCGCGCATAACTGAGCCCCACGTCCGCGTTTGCGCTGCTCAGAGCGTCACGTCCGGTCGGAAGCTGCTCGCCCTCCGGAGGCGGGAGCGGTCTTTCGCTAGGACTCACACGTGACCCAGGTTGGCGCCGACTCTTTGTCGACTTGCACTGCCGAATCTGGCTGTAGTGGATCAAGGCGGCCCGCTACGCGGGCCGCGCCGCTCGCGCTCGGCCTGCTGGCGGCGCAAGCGCCGGCATCGGCCGGCGCGGCGGCATGTCCTGCCTAGGGCCTGTCTGATGGATCATGGTTGACGGCGGTCGGGTTTCGCGCGGAGCCAGATGATGATCGAGGCGATCCCGACCGTTGCCTCGTAACG
>NZ_JBFAZX010000043.1:0-39919 GCF_040689395.1 Dactylosporangium sp. NPDC051484
CCGTTACGAGGCAACGGTCGGGATCGCCTCGATCATCATCTGGCTCCGCGCGAAACCCGACCGCCGTCAACCATGATCCATCAGACAGGCCCTAGATGAGTTGATCGTCGCGGACGCCGAGGCGCTGCGAGCGTGGTTGTTGAGCAACCACGCCACATCGGCGGGCGTATGGCTGGCCCTGACCAGGAAGGGCGGCACAGTCACCACGGTGACCTGGCAGCAGGCGGTTGACGAGGCCTTGTGCTTCGGCTGGATCGACGGACAGGCCCGTAAGGGGGATCAGGAGATCTCTTGGGTCCGGTTCACCCCGCGCAGGCCCCGCAGTTCCTGGTCGCAGCGCAACATCGCCCACGTGGCCCGGCTGGAGGCGCAGGGGCGGATGCTGCCTCCGGGCCGCGCCGCGGTAGAAGCCGCGAAAGCGGATGGACGGTGGGCGGTCGCCTACGCTCCGCCCTCGGAAGCTGAGGTGCCGGCCGACCTCATCGCCGCGATCGCCGCAGACCCTGCCGCGCAGGCCATGTTCGACGTACTCACCAAGACCAACCGCTTCGCTCTCATCTACCGGGTCAATGCCGTCAAGCGGGCTCAGACGCGCGAGCGAAAGATCAGCGAGTTCGTCGCGATGCTAGCCCGGCACGAGACTATCCACCCACAGAAGGCCAGACCTGCGAACCCGCCGTAGTCGATACTCCTATGATCAACAGCATTGATCTGCCGCTGATGCAGCGTGCTGGCTGCACCCCACGCGGTCACGCTCGGTGCCTCTTGGCGGATCACGCTGCCGCGCTCGGTCCTGCCGAGAACCGTGCAACTGATCATGCCGCTCGAACCATGTATACAACGCACGACCAACGGGCGCGTCGCGCGCTGGCCGCACCACTGGGATTCGCGGGTGGTGGCGGGGCCTGCTTGATCAACCGTCTACGCTCGTTCGCGTGCAGCGGGATGTCGTATTGCGTGGACTAGCGGAGAACCCCGCAGTACCGCTTGACATGCTAGTGCGTCTGCTGCGCGGCTGGCCGGAACCGGTTGCCGCGGGGCTTCAGGCCCGCGCTACCCTGCCCGTGACGTTGCAGGAGCGGATGGCCAACCACGAGTTGCGCCGGGTTCGGTGTGCCGTCGTCGGGTATGAGCGGTTGGACCCGGTGATTCGGGACAGGCTGCTCAGCGACCTGGACTGGTGGGTGAGCACGTGGGCTTTTACCAGGAGCAAGCAGCCGCCGCTACCTGACGAGGCCCTGATCCGGCTGATGACGAACCTACTCGACCCGCCGGATGACATGCCGTTTACGAACTACGAACTCTTCGAGGAGTTGTTTTTCGCGGACTGGAACCGGATCTTCGTCGCGGCTCGGCATCCTGACCCGCGGGTGCGCCGATTCGCGGTGCCCTACGCCTGGCGGGACGACCTGCGGTTCCTGCTGACCGACCCGGATTCGGAGGTGGCGGCGGCCGCGGCCTCGTCTATCGCTGAGCACGAGCGGCTCATGAAACCAGCCGACCTGTCGGAACACCATTGCCATGGATTCTGGTGGGTACTGCAGCGGCCGCTCTCCAAGGCGCTCGCCGAACAGGTGGCCGCCTCCGACGACGTCGAGGCCGTCCAGGCCGTCGCCAGCAACCCGACGCTCCCGCCCAACGTCGTCGAGATCCTCTCGCATCATGCGGAAGCCGAGGTCCGGGCCACGATCGCTGGCCGCGCGGACCTGGCCGCCGAACAGGTCGCGGCCTTCGCCGCTGATCTGTATCCGGCCGTCCGTGTCGTGGTCGCCACCCGCGCCGGACTCACCGGCGAACAGGTCGCTGCCCTCGCCGCCGACCCCGACGATGCCGTACGCATGGCGGTCGCGACTCACGCATACGTCTCCGAAGAGGAACGGGCGGTCCTCGACGGCAATGCAGACCTGGATCCGGACCAGGTCTTGCCGTGGGCGCGTTCGAACAATCCACGGCTGCGCCGCCGGGCTGCGCAGCGTCCGGACCTGCCTCCCGACATGGTCGACCTTCTCGCCGTTGACCCCGATGCGGAGGTAAGGGCGAACCTGGCCCTGAATCACCCCGGCGCTCCGAGTGAATTGCTGCTGAACTGCTACCTCGACGACCAGAGCCGAACCAGGCTGCTCGCCCTGCCACAGTTCCCGCGCACCGGGCTGTCCCGTTTCGCCGATCACGCCGATCCGCATGTGCGACTTCTGGTTGCCCGCGACCCCGACACGGACCCGGCAGTGATCGGCCACCTGACCACCGACCCACATCCGTGGGTCCGCAGGGTGATGGCCCGGTGTCCACGCCTACCCACCGACCGACTCACCGCCCTGCTCGACGACGCGGAACTGGCAGCGGATGCCGCCGCCAACCCGTCACTCGACTGGGAATCGGTCATCGAGGCGCTGCCATGAAACCGCGATCGCACCATCCGCTCATGCCGCCGCGGGCGCACTGGCGTTCATCGCCGTAGGTGACGCACCGTGATACATGGCCGTCTTTCCTGCCCCTGGCGCCGGTGTGTCACCACCGGATGAACTCGTGCTGCGCGCGGCGACAGCCGCCTACCTGGGTCACTACCGCGGGCAATCTCGCCTGCACAGTGAGTCGGACCTGCGGATCTTCCTGCGCTGGTGCGCCGATCACGACCTCGACCCACTCGCCGCGGTTCGGGTCGACATCCAGCAGGCGCGACGGTGCCACCACGATTGTTGTCGTCGTCGCGGCGATGACCTTCCAGGTCGATGTCGAACAGACCGGGCCCTTCCACGGAGGGCCGGTGGCCGACGACCCGGACGTCGAGCAGCTCCTCCATGATCTCGTAGCACTCACGGCACTGATTCGTACACGCTTCACTCACCGGCCGGCCGGGCACATGTGCGCCCTCTACGACGAAGTTGCCGAACCAAACCGACCCCGTGTCGTCGATCGCGGCGAGCAGCGGTCCGAACGGCGCGCAGCTCAACAGGGTGTAGCGCTCGTACAGCGGCTCGACCGGGAACACGCGGTCGACAAAGAGTCCATCAACGTCTATGCAGTCAGTCAGGGTGGCGCCGGTTTCCATGTCGAGCAGTCGCCAGCGCACGGGAAACAACACGCGCTGACCCTAGCCGATGGGCGCGCATCACGACCGGCGTGCGTACCCGCCAGGGGCTCCCTTTCGCGTCAGCCGAACGACTCCTCGCGCCGCCCGGCCGACTTGATCAAGTGAGTGAGCACGTTTGCCGCTGATACCGCGCCTGGCTGCCAGCGTCGATCACCGTCAGTTAGCAACACTAGAGTGATGCAGCATGGCCGGGGACGGCATGGCGAATTGGGTCGATCGGCCGTGCCTCGACTACTGCAGGCCAGTGGCAGTAAGGATGTCATAAACTGCATGCACCGTCATGAAGGTGCCCATCGCTGCGAAGATCGATCCGATGACACGGTCAAGGATGAGGGCGTCGCGCTCCGCTATCCGATTTCGCGGACGAAGCCGGGGAGACCATCTCATGGCGGCCCGAACGTGCTTGCGAGCAAGGTCGCGGTAGTTCGTAGCCAGCACAACGCCAACGGACGTGATCAGTAGACTGATCACCAAACCGAGCACAAGGCGCCACAGCTGCACGACTCATTCTCACCGACCCGTGCAACGTCAGTACGGAAGCGCGCTCGTGGCCAAATCCTCGATCAAGGCAGTACGCGTCCGGATCTGCCGCGATCCGGGCGCCCTCGGCGCCGTGTATCGGGTCAACGCGAAACCGGCTTCAACGATCAGTGATCGGCCGGCCGCGTTGCGCTTTGGCAGTTCTGTGACGTGCCCCCGGCAAGAGACAAACCTGCACGGTTTGATCGTGGCTCTGCCTGAGTTGAGCTGCGAATATACTGATTCTAACCTGGGGACTGGCTCGGCCGGAGCCGTTGCAGGTTGGTGGTTCGGCCTAGCTCGGTCCGGCCGCTGTCAGGGCTCGCGTTCACGCTCTCGGCGCGCCAACAAGATCACTACCACACTCTCCGGCCATACTCCGACGACGATGCCTCGTCCGATGAGTCCGGCAGTTCACTGTTCGCTTACCTGACAGGCTGGTTCGACCTGTGGCGGGTGGATGACCGCGCGGTTGCCGTCGGGGTCGGTCATGGGGACAAGGAATTTCCCCTGCAGTCGATGCTCGTCGTGGGCGACCTGAGCAACGGTCCTACGGCTGAGCCACCAACATGATTGAGTAGCTCAGCGATGCTGCCGCGCTGATCGGCCGCGGACAACGCGTGCCGTCCGAGGCCGCTTTATTCATTCCTCGGTGTAGGGCGGGCGCCATGGCTGCCGCCTCGTCTGGCTTCGCTGGCGTGGGTCAGCCGGAGTAGCGTTCGGCGATCGTGGCGAAGGCGGCTTTGGGCTCCCAGGGCATGTCGGGGTAGGTGTCGCCGTTGCGGCCGTCGAGGACCTTGACGATCCCGAGGCTGGCGAGGTCGAGGTCGTCGCGGGGATCGCCGTCGGGGCGGTGGGGCAGGTTGTAGAGCGCGAAGAGGTGTACGAAGGTGCTGTCGACGCCCTCGCTGTCGAAGATTTCGAGCAGTTCGCTGAGGTATGCCGCCTGGCCGGCCTCGTCGCGCTGGTACTGCCCGTTGAGTCGCAGTGGCGCGCCGGTGGCTTCGCCGTATTCGAGGATTTCCATGCTGCGTGGCGCGACGTCGCTCGCACCGCGCCAGGTTGCGGTGCCGAAGCCGGTGATGGCGACGGGTTTGGGTTGTGCGACGAGGGTGCGTACGCCGTCTCGGAATTGATCGGCGACCTCCGCGGATCGGATGAGTTCGAGGGTCACGAAGTCGAAGAGGTCCCAGTCGACGCCCTCGAACGGTATGGCGGCGTAGGTGACCTTTCCGTGGAAGCGTTCGCGGATCGCTGCCACGGCGGTGCGGAGGAAGCGGTCGAGGCGGGAGCGGACTTCGGCGATTCGTTCGGCCCGGCCGTCCGTGGTGTCCAGCAGGCGGCTGAGGCGTTCGTCGATACGGTCGCCGTCGAAGAATCCTCGGTTCATGATGCTCAGCTCGACGCCGGTGACGAACACGACCTCGGCTCCCGTCGTGCGGAGTCGCTCGGCCCGCTGGGCGGAGTCGAGGAGCAGCGCGAGGATCTGGTCGGTCTGCAGGTCCAGCGGGCATGGCGAGAACCAGACCTCCAGTCCGAGTTCCGCGGAGTGGGCGGCGAGCTCCAGGCGCTGCGGGTCGCCGCCGACGATCTGGACGGCGTTGCAGTGCAGATCGTCGCGGATGATGGTCAGCTCCCGCCGGACCAGCTCGGGGTCGAAGCGCTCCACCGAGTTGTGGCCATCGCGGATGAAGCCGGTGTCGTAGGCCATGCCCTTGGCTCGCATGTGTGTCGGTCCTTCCCGGGTTGGGTGCTGTCGCGGATGGTTCGCGGCGACGCTACCAAATTTTTGCGCGCACGCAAGTTTACGTGTACGTAAGTTTGCGTGTACGCATGTATTGTGCGATGGTGAGGGCGTGACAACAGGCCGGCCCACCTTGCGTGAACGAAAGAAGCAGGCCACCAGAGAGGCGCTGCGGGCGGCGGCGCTGCACCTCGCGCTGGAGCGCGGGCCCGAGAACGTCCGCGTCGACGACATCGCCGAGGCCGCCGGCGTGTCGCCGAGGACGTACAACAACTACTTCTCAAGCCGCGAGGAGGCGATCATCGCGGCGGTTACCGCAGAGCGTGCGTCACGAGTCGCGGCAGCCGTGGCCGCCCGGCCCGCCGATGTCAGCCTCGCCGACGCGGTCATCGATGCCGTCATCGGGCAGTACACCGACCCGGACGACCATGCGCGTAACGCACTGCTGATGATCACATCCAGCCCCGCCTTGCGCGCCTGCTACGTCGACACCGTCACCGCGATCGAGGGCCCGCTCGCCGAAGCCATCGCCGAACGCTGTCCAGACATGGACCAACTGACCGCCGAGGCGCTGGCCGCCAGCGTCGGCGCCGCCGCCAAGGTCGCGATTCGGCAGTGGCTGCAGTCGACGAGCAAGGCTGCATCGCTACCTGGCTTCGTGGTGGCGTCGGGCTCTCTGCCGGACCTCACGCGGTCCGCGTTGATGCCGCTCGCACCAGCACTCGACACCGCTGCGAACCGCTCACGCCACCGACAGGTTTCACCCAGGGCGATTGCGTAGTTGTTCTATAGGTTGATTGACCTCCATAGAGGTGAGGAAAGCGGATGAGGCCGCATCTGTGATCATGGATTTCCATCCGCTTCACGGCACCGAGAAAGACCTCACCCGCCGATGGCATCATCGCTCATCCCGATACTGGCCGTAACGGCAGCCGCCACCGACGCTCCGCCGTCGCCGATCACCGATGGTGAACACCGCGGGCTGCTGCACGCGCTGGCATGCTGTTCCCGACCCGCGTGACCCGAGCGGGGTGTGCTATCCCTTGCCCCCATCGCGGATCGCAACGCGGCCTGGTCGCAGTGCTGACCAGCCGCTACACCCTGTCGTCATCGCCCCCATCGGGGATCGCAACTGGTGGCAGTGCGGACCGAACAGCTTTGTGTTCATGGTCGTCATCGCCCCCATCGGGGATCGCAACCGCAAGATGCTGTCCTCGGCGTCGCCGATCAGCATGGTCGTCATCGCCCCCATCGGGGATCGCAACGCCTGGATGTGCAGCGGCCCTTCGGGGCGGAACAGGAGGTCGTCATCGCCCCAATCGGGGATTGCAACAGGGGGTCGCGAAGCTCGGCGCCGAGCTGGCCGAGCAGTCGTCATGTCATCGCCCCCATCGGGGATCGCAACGTCTGCTGCGTCTCCATCGGACTCCCATCTCCGACGCAAGTCGTCATCGCCCCCATCGGGGATCGCAACGTCATCACCAAGTGGGCCGGCGACCTCGAATCAGACATGTCGTCATCGCCCCATCGGGGATCGCAACCCGCAGCAGTCGGCGCCGGAGACGAGCTCGGCGCCCGTCGTTATCGCCCCCGTCGGGATCCCAGCACGACAAGGCCCGCAGCACGGCACATGTGCAGGAGAAGGGCGACACAGTGCGGTGGCAGCCGGTCTCCCCCACCCTGATGCGGCATTTGCTGCTGCATGCGGAGCAGCGTCAGGCGCCGGCGTGACGGGCAGTTGCTGCGGTACCGACATGGCCGGCCGATCACGCGCCGGCGCTACGACACGCTGGCGGGACCGTCCGCAAACGCCGTCACGGTGGTTGGCGCGGGCAGGTGGCGGGCGGCCAAGCTGGTGGACCTCGTTACGGCCCGTACTGCTGCGCCGGCTGGACGCGGACGCCGCAGGCCCGGGAGTCACGCACCGCGACCACGGCGGACATCGCGGTAGCTCAAAGGAATGGCGGCAGCCAGCAGGAGCAGGCCCACCGTGGTGAGGGCGCGGACGCCGAAGAACAGGTAGTCGCCCCACAGGGCGGGCGGGCTGACGTCGGCGGGGAGGGTGAGTGCGGCGACCAGGTCGCCGGTCGTGAGGACCGTGCCGGGCAGCATCAGCAGCAGGCCGGCGGCCAGGACGAACAGGCTCAGGCGGCGGGCGGCGAAGCCGAGCAGCGCCCCGGCGGCCAGGCCCAACGCGTAGCCGGCCGCGGTGAACGGCCAGACGGGCGCGGGCTGGGAACGGGCGAGTTCTACGGCGACGGCCTCGGCGGGGCCGCCGGGGGGCGACGGCCGAGCCGTCGCGTGAGCGGGGTAGACGTTGACCCACAAGTCGGCGCGGCTGAGGGCGGATCCACCGTAGTCAGGATTGTCGCTTTTGTGCCAGTCTTGTGCAGCGAGGCCGGCGGTGATGGCCTCGACGGTGGCGGTCGTGGTGATCATGAAAACCGAGCCGCCGTTGTAGTCGTCGTCGCCGATGATCCAGGTCAGCGGGCCTGCCGGGTGCTCGTAGGCGAAGGCGGCGTCGTGGCGTTCGACCACGCGCAGGCCGGTGTTCGGGCCGATCAGGCTCAGCGCCGCCTGGTCGGACGGGAGGGCCGGCGCGCCGCGCCAGCCCGCCCAGGCGCCCAGTGCGGCGCCGACCGCGGCCACGGTGAATGCGGTAACGATGGCGGTAATGACCCGCGCCGGGGTCGCGCGGCTGGCAATCATCATTGCCTCTTTCTCGATTCGTCGTGGCTGCGGTCAGCGTAGATGGATCAGTAAACCCAGACCGGGTTGTGGATCGTCACCCTGGACCCCGGTCGGTGGAAGCCCAGGTTGTGCACCAATCAAGCGCCCGACCTCCCCGGCAACGACGGCGCCAATTTTTCGTCCAGCGATAACCGGCCGTTTATTTATTCCGTATAGAGCTGCCGCGATGTCCGCCGTTGGTCCCGGCCCGTGACTCCCGGGCCTCACCCTCCGTCGCCGGTCGCGCGGGGCTCCGTCGCCGGATGCGTCCGCGCCTCAGCGGATGCCGTGGCCGTGCGGGCCGTCCGGGTCCGCAGGACCCGAGCCGGACGCCGCCCCGAGGTGATGCCGCGCAACGGGCCGATTGGCCGGCGGCACCGAATGCCACCGGCCAGATCCGTCCATGTCGTCGCCGCAGTGACAGCGGCCCGGAAGATATTCAATGCGACGACGCGGTGTTGATCAGATCTCGATCATCGCCGGTCTGCCGGCCATTCATCACCCGGGTCCGAACGGTCAAACGCCGCGACGTCTCTGCACGTGACTGCGAACCTCGCGTCCATCTGACGGCCATTGGTTGTGGTCATCGGATGCTCCACGTTGACCGGCCTATCAGGCGGTGCGCAACGGCCCCCGTTGATCACCGTCGCGCCTCGCTTGCCGCTGTGGCCAATGGTTTTCCTAGCGGTGGTTCCAGGTGGAGTCGCCTGGACGGCTATGTCGATCTGCTCGCTCATGCCGAAGGGATGCGTCTCGAAGGGATGTGTCGCAGGACGCGACGCCGATACAGCATCGCAACGAGGGACGTCCCAACGCCATGTCCCGGCGCGAATCCGGGACGCTGGGACGCCAGGGCCAGCCCGGGCTGCGGGGACGCGGCCATCCCGGGACGGCGGCGATCCGTCGATCGGTACGATGCTGCCCGTCGTACAGCGGGAAGGGACGGCTATGCCGCGACAGCATGACGAGCTTGCCGGTCTGCTGACCGAACTCAAGGAGCGCAGCGGCCGCAGCTATGCGTGGATCGGCCTGAAGGTCAATGCCAGCAAGTCAGCAGTACACCGATACTGTGCAGGCCACGCGGTTCCGCACGATTTCGGGATGATTGAGCGTATTGCCCGGGCGTGCGATGCCGACCAGGCCGACCTCGACCAGCTGTACAAGCTGTGGGCGGCGGCCGTGCGCGACGAACCGCCGGTCGTGGAGCCGGCAACCGGCACAGCGATGGCGGACGATCCTGCAGCGCACGCGGCTGACGCAGTGCCGCCGACTGCTCCCGCGCCGGTGGTTGCGACGATGCCGCGCAACGCGTCGCCCAGGCCCGGCCGGACACTGGGTGGGCGGCATCACCGGACGTACGTATTGATATTTGCCGCCGTGGTGCTCCTGACGGCGACGGCGATCGTGGTCCTGAACCGAACGCCCCAGGGGCGGCCCAGCGCCGCCACCCAGTCGGCTACGCCGCAGTGGATCAGCGGCCCAACCTGGAACTTGCCACCCCAGCCGGTACCGAAGCCGTTCTTCGGTGTCACGATCAACAGCTCGACCGGTGACATGCCCGGCTTCACCGTCGGTGCGGTGCGTCTGTGGGACAGCGAGACCCGATGGGCGCAGATCCAGCCGACCCGTGGCACCTTCGACTGGTCGGTGCTCGACCGGCTGGTCTCCGGCGCCGAGCATGCGGGTCTGCCTGTGCTCTTCGTGTTCGGCGGCACGCCAGGCTGGGCCGCTCCGAACGGACGGCGCTCGGTGTACCCCGAGGACGCGCGGTCGACTCCGCCAGACAACCTCCCCGACTGGGAGGCATTCGTCCGCGCGGTTACCGACCGCTACCGGGATCGCATCCAGGCGTACGAGCTGTGGGTGCTCGCCACCGATCAGCGGATGTACTCGGGCAGCGTCGAGACCCTCGTGGACATGACGCGACGGGCGAGCGCGATCGTCCGCGCTGCCGACCCGAAGGCCACCATCGTCTGTCCCGGCATGGGCGACCTGTGGAACCCGGAAGGTCAGCAGATGCTGCAGCGTTTCGCAGGGCTCGGCGGGTATGACTACTGCGACGTCGCCGGAGTCAAGCTGCACCAGCGCTCCGCCGATGACCCGCCGGAGACGATGCTCGAACTCACCACCCTCATCGACCACGTCTTCCACGAGGCGGGCGCACATCCACCGCTGTGGAACACCGGCACGACGTACACGATCCCCTTGCAGGGACCGCTCGACCGCACCAAGGCGCGAAACTACGCCGTTCGCTTCTTCCTCGTCGGACTCCTCACACGCAACACCAACCTTCAGCGCATGTATTTCTACAACTGGGGAGGCACCAAGATTCCGATCGTGCTACAGGCGGACGGCGGCGAGCCGACCAGCGCGGGAAGGGCCGTCGAGCAATTTCAGGCATGGCTGTCCGGCGCAGAGATCCGCTCATGTGGCCACGGCCCGGCGGTCGACTTACCAGTCAACGCCTGGGAGTGTCGGTTCACCGTGATGACGCTCGAAGGCACACGCCGCGCCGTCGTCCGATGGACACACACCGGCACGGCGGCGATGCGGGTCGAGCAGGACGCGACCGTGCTACGCCGGCTCGACGGCAGCACCGTCGCCGTGACGCCCGGCAGCGACCTGGTCCTGAGCGAAGAGCCGGTCTTGATCCAATTCGGCAGCTGAACCGGGGCAGGGCTCGAACTTCGGCGAGTCGCTTGACTGCGTACTCGTCGTCCCCGCAGACGGCAGCTTCCCATGCGGCCGACGCCATACATAGAGAGTGAACCGGGCTGGAGTACTAGGTGCCGGCGGCGAGCGTCATCGCGGTCCGCACGAACGTGGCCAGCGCCCGGGAACGGTCCCGGGCCCGCCAGGCAAGGAGCATCGCGATCGCAGGAGCGTCCGGCACCGGCACGCACACCACGTCGCGGCGGACCTGCCGGCCGACCGACTCGGGCAGCAGTGCGAGCACCCGGCCCAGCGCAACGAGCTGCAGGACGCACCCACCATGCAAACACTCGACGGGCTTCATCTGCTCGGCGGTCGGCTGCCAGCCGCCAGCTCATGAGGACGGAAGATCGCCGGTTGCGTTCCCGGTCCCGTGCTGTGCGTCCAACCGCGTGAGCATCTCCAAAGCCGATCCCCGACCTCCCAGCAGGGACTGCAGGGCCCTGTTGAATCGGGCGTTCTCTGGGGAGCGGCAGTGCTGTTCGAAGGCTCGGTCGTCTTCGTATCGTTCCACGACCACGAGGCCGTGGTCCTCCCGCGAGGCATACAGCTCGAACCGGAGGTTGCCGGGTTCGTCGCGCACAGTCTGCGCGTAGTCCTCAAGCAGACGTCGCAGTCGATCGAAAGTCTCCGGAGTCGCCGCTATGCGAGCGATCAGGTCGACCGTGCTCATGGCGCTACCACCTCATTCCATCGCGGCGGGTCGGCGCCTTCGCGGCCGACGGTGATCGCCGCGCATCGCGCGGCGTACCTGCCGACGTCTACCACCGTCGACAGCTCCTGCCATGCACTCCGTTCGTACTTGAGCAGGCGTGCCAGCATCCCTGACATGAACGAGTCCCCTGCGCCGATCGTGTCGACGACGCGGACTCGCGGTGCCGTTGTGCGGACGTCGCCGTCCGCGCAACGCAGGAGCGCACCGCTGGCGCCGAGGGTCAGGGCCACCACGCGGCGGGCTGCCGGAGTTGCTCCGCCGAGTTCGTGGAGGTGACGCACCACATCGTGATCGGCGACGTCCGGATAGAGGAAGGCCGCGTCCTCGTCGCTCAGCTTCACAACGGTCGCGCGCTCGGCGATCGACTCGAACCGTGCGCGAGCCGATGCGGGGTCTCTGAGCGCGCTCGGGCGGATGTTGGCATCAACAGCGACGGGGACATCCGTGCTCGCCGCATGCTCGACGATGCGCTCGACCTCGTTCGCGCCTGGCTCGAGGAACAGCGCAAGCGAACCGACATGGACGAGCGGCCGATCGGCGATCGCGGTCGGTGGAACCGCCGGAAGGGTCCACACGATGTCAAGTTCGTAGCGTGCCGCTCCGCCCGCGTCGAGCACGGCGCGGGCTATTGACGTTCGATCGAGGCACGCGGAGTTTCGCTCGACGCCGACGCCAGAGTCCTCGACCCATGCCTTGACCAGTTCTCCGTATGTATCGTCGGCGAGCGCGGTGAGCAGTTCGGTGGGGACGCCGAGCCGGGCCAGCCCGATCGCGACGTTCGCAGGTGAGCCGCCGGGTCTGGTCATGCTCCCGTTGCGGGAGTCGATCACATCGACGAGCGCCTCCCCGATCGCCAGTGCCGGGCGGCTCATGCGGCGAAGGGTCCGGGCAGCTCACCGGAGCCGCGCTCGATCAGGACTGTGGGGAGGACGTGGTTCATCGCGGGAGTCGTGCTCGCGCCGTTCATCCGCTTGACCAGCGTCTCGGCGGCGAGCGTTCCCATGCGGAGCGGATCCTGGGTGATGACGGTGAGTCCGGGCTCGACCAGGTCGGCGCCCTCGAACCCGTCGAAGCCCACGATGGCGACGCGGTCGTGCGCGCCGTGCGCGCGGATCGCACGGATGACCGGTGCGCACAGGGCGTTCTGCGCGACGAACAGCGCCGTGGGAGCGCCGGAACGTAGGAGCAGTGCGCGACTGGTCTGCTCGACATCTGCGGAGGATGAGAAACCACGCGCGACCAGCGAGTCGTCGATCGGGATGCCGGCGGTCTCGAGGGCACGTCGGTAGCCGTCGTAGCGCAGTTGCGACGACACGACCCCGGGCCAGTCCCCGATGAATCCGATCTGTCGATGCCCATGGCTGATGAGGTGACGCACACCGGTCTCCGCACCGCCGAGGTTGTTCGAGACAACGGAGTCGACGTTGAGGAACGCGGGCGGCCGGTCGATCAGGACGATGTGGGTTCCGGCGCGGATGTCGGCGCTCAGGTAGCTGTGATCGTGGCTCGCGGGCATCATGATGAGTCCATCAACTCGCCGTGCGGCAAAGGTCGCGACCGCGGCGCGTTCGCGCGCGGCGTCCTCATCGGTCGACGCTGACAGCACTGCGATGCCGCGGGTTCGGAACACGTCCTCGACGGCGCGATGCAGCATCGACGAGAACGGATTCGAGATGTCGACCAGGATGAGGCCGATCGCCGCGGACGTCGTTCCGGCCCGCAGCTGGCTCGCGGCCAGATTGTGGCGGTAGTCGAGCCGTTCCATGGCCGCGTGCACCCGTTCCACGATCTCCGCCGATACGTACTTCTCGCCGTTGATCACTCGCGAAACGGTCTTCGGGCTGACGTCGGCCAACGCGGCGACATCGCGCATGGTGGAACGCTGGTAGCGCTTCACGGGTGAGGTGGTGTCTTCCTTCTGGTTCGTCATCAGCTCGACCGGCTCATCGCTCGCTGGCGGTCAGGAGCACGGTGGCGCGGAGCCCTTCCAGCCACGTCAATGCGACGTCGCTCGCCGCGTCCCTCCCGGATGCGTCGTGCCTGCCGTACTCACCGACTCTGGTGGCGCCGAGTCCGGTGAGGGTCGCGTCGATGATCTCGCTGCCGTGGCTGTAGGTGTCGACGTAGCTGGAGTCACCCATGCCGAACATCGCGTACCGGAGTCCGGTGAGGTTAGGACATTCGCGCTCCAGGCCCGCGTGGAAGGGTCGGGCGCTGGCAGGCAGCTCGCCGTCGCCGTACGTCGAGCAGACCACCAGATGGAGCGCGGCGACGTCGATGTCGTCGACGGGCTGATCCGTCATGTCGACGACATCGGCCTCGATGGTGTCGTCGAAGCCGGCGATCGCGTCCAAGAGGTCGTTCGCGACGAATTCCGCGGTGCCCGACTCCGTCCCGAAGAGGATCACGACCCTCACCTGTCTACCTCCATCCGATCGCCGTCGGCGACCACGTTGCGCGATGCCAAGCGCAGCAATTGTTCCCTATCAGTGACCTTGCTGCGGAATCTTCCCGCACTCGCGTGTGCGACCTCGTGGGCGTCGATCGCTCGCCAGCCCGAGAAGTCGACGGCGCGCTCCCGCACGTGCTCGGGCAGGCCCGGCCATCCGGGCCGCCCGGTGCGCACCTTTCCGGCCTCGACGTCCGCGGCGATCGCGTCGGCCACCTCTCGCGCGTCGACCCGGTTCTCGGGGATGGTGCCACGGGGACCGCGGCGGTACCAGCCGGTCCGGTAGATGCTGGGGAGCGCCGAGATCACCTCCGGTCCCGTGTCGTCGCCCGGGTAGAGCCGCTTCGACGAGTGCTGGAACCCGATGGCGGTGATCACCGCATCCGCACCGAGCCGCAGCCGGCTGCCGTCCGACGCCGCGAACTCGACCAGGCATGCATCGCCGTCGGCCAGGATTCGTTGCGGGGTCCACCCGAACCGCAGCACGACGGTGGTCCCGGCCGCCGGATCGCTCGAGTCCCGCAGCTCTCGAATGACCTCCGCGATGCGAGACGGATCGTCGGCGGACTCGCCGTCGACGTCGAAGCGGACGCCGGGCAGTCCGCGAAGCTCCCGCAGGACGACGGGGTCGAACTTGGCCGCTGCCATCGGCGAGCGTCCGATCACCTCCAGACGCCGGACTCCGGCGCCGCGCAGACGACGCAGGACCGCGTCGTCGACGTCGGAGTCCGCGAACGCGTCGAGCGGCTTGAGCAGCAGGCGCATCAGATCGCCCGCCACGTTGCCGTTGCCGATCAGCACGAGGTTCGCGCCAAGGCGAATCTCCTCGCCGGCGGAGTCAGGATGTCCGTTGATCATCCGCACGATGCGGCCGGCCCCGATCACCCTGGGGTGGTCCTCGCCGGGGATGTCGAGCAGACGGTCGTCGTCGAGTCCGGTCGCGACGACGATCACATCGAAGTTCGCCTCGATCTGGTCGGTACTGACGTCGGTTCCGACCTCGACGTTGCCGGCGAAGCGGACACCTTCTCGTTCGAAGAGCCGGTCGAACTGGCGCGTCACCGCCTTCGTGCCTTGGTGGTCCGGCGCCACGCCGTACCGTACGAGGCCGAAGGGAACCGGGAGCCGGTCGAACACGGTGATCGCTGCGTCCGGCAGGCGTTTGCGCAGGAACTGGGCGGTGTAGCAGCCCGCCGGTCCGCTGCCGATGATCGCGACGGTCACCACCTCAGTCGCCTTCCCTCGCGCCGGTGATCAGCGACACGAGGTCCTCCGCGGTCACGTCCGCGGTGCGACGCTCGGCGACCAGACGGCCACGGCGCAACACGAGCACCCGGTTCGTGATCCGCTTTACCTGCGCCATGTTGTGGCTGACCAGCAGCACGGAGATGCCGCGCTGCGCGAGCCTCATGATCAGCTCCTCCACTTTCGCGGTCTCGCGGACGCCAAGAGCCGCGGTCGGCTCGTCCATCACGATGAGCCGGTGGCCGCCGTACGTGGCTCGCGAGATGGCGATCGCCTGCCGTTGACCCCCCGAGAGACGCTCGACGGGTGTGCTGAGCGACGGCACGTTCACGTCGAGTGCGGCGAGGTGTGCCTTGGCCTCCGAGCGCATGCGGCGGCCGTTGAGCCATCCCAGCAGGCCGCGGCGGACGATCTCGCGCCCGAGGAACAGGTTGGTGGTGATGTCGAGGTTCGGCGCCAGGGCGAGATCCTGGTAGACCACCTCGATGCCGAGGTTGCGTGCATGGCTGGGCCCGGTGATGCGATGCGCCGTGCCGTTGACCAGCAATTCGCCGTCGTCGGGCTGCAGGACCCCGGCGATCACCTTGCTGAGCGTCGACTTTCCCGCACCGTTGTCGCCGACGAGGGCGACCACTTCGCCATGGCCGATGGTCAGCTGGATGTGGTCGAGCGCCGTGACACCGCCGAAGTGCTTGCCTACGTCACGCATCTCCAGCAGCGGATGCTTGTCGGTCCAGACGGGTGTCGCTGCCTCGGTGGTCACGAGATCCTCCTGGCGAGGTACTTGCGGAACTGGTCGACGCCGACGGCGAGCACAAGGATCGCGCCGGAGACGATCTGCTGAATGAACGGCGAGACCCCGCCGAGGTTCATGCCGTTCTGGATCAGGCCGATGAGGATCGCACCGAAGAACGCGCCCACCGGGCTGCCGGTGCCGCCGAACAGCGACACGCCGCCGATCGCGGCCGCGGCGATCACCTGCAGCTCGAAGCCTTGGGCGAGGTTGCCGCCCGCCGAGTCGAGGCGGCCGGCGAGCATGATGCCGCCGAGGCAGGCGAGCATCGAGCAGATGATGTACGCCGTGACGCGGTAGCGCAGCACCGGAACACCGGCGCGCGCGGCCGCTCCCTCCGACCCGCCGATGGCCCGCAGCCCGACACCGAACTTGGTCTTGACGATGACGATGGCGCTGATCGCGGCCACCAGCACGGCGATCACCGCGGGCACCGGCACGCCGGCGATCAGTCCCCGGCCGAGCCAGCGGATGGGATCCGGGAGGCCGGTCGTGTTGATGCCGCCGGTGAGCTGCAGGGCGACCCCGCGCCAGACCAGCAGTCCGCCGAGCGTCACGATGAACGCGGGAAGGAGAACTCTGCCTACCAGCACGCCGTGCAGCACACCGATCACGGCGCCGACGAGGAGACAGATCAGCAGACTCAGGGACCACGGAAGGTCGTTGGCGACGGTCAGCACGCCGAGCAGCGTGGCCGAGAGCGCCCCGACCGCCGCGACGGAGAGGTCGATCCCGGCCGTGATCATGACGAACGTCTGCCCGGTGGCGAGGATCACCAGCACCGCGGCCTGCGCGAAGATGTTCGAGAGGTTTCTGGGAGTGAGGAAGGCGTCGTTGCTGACGGCGATCACGACAGCTACCAGGAGCGCGCCGATCAGCGCGGCCCCCCACGGGGGAAACGCGGGGAGTCGGCGAAGCAGGGGTGTGTGGATCGCCGGCGTTGCGTCTGCGGAGAGTTGGGTGGTCATCGTTGGTCCTTCAGGGGGTCGGCTGGGGCGGCGCTGCGCCGGCCCGCGTGGTCAGGAGGCCTTTTTGATGAACTCGCGCAGGATGGGCGGGTTGCTGTCGATGAACTTGCCGACGTTGTCCGGGGTGAGCAGGACGGAGCCGGTGTCGATCCGCTTCTCGACCGTCTCGCCGCACGCGGCCTTGACCGCGGTGTCGATGGCGGTGTAGCCCATCTTGTAGAGCTGCTGGGCCACGATGGCGTCGACCTTGCCCTGCTCCATCAGCGCGATGGCGTCGGGAGCACCGTCGAACCCGACGAGGAAGATGCGCTTGCCGTGGCTCTTGAGCACCGGCACCGCGGCCACCGTCGAGCCGTCCCAGGCGTTTGCCACAGCCACCACGTCGGAGTTGGCCGCGAGCAGGTCCTCGAGGCCCTTCTGGGCGGCCTGCGCATCCCACTCCGTCTGCACCTCGAGCACGGTGACACCCGGGTACTTCTTCTTCATGGTGTCGACGAATCCATTCCGTCGATCGCGACCGGTGGAGTAGGCCTGGGAGCCGTTGATGAGGACCACCTTGCCTTTGCCGCCGATGTGCTCGGCCACCGCCTCGGCCTGCTGCTGCGCCGCGGCGTAGTTGTCGGTGGCGACGAACGAGGCCAGATTGCCGCCGTTGATCTGCGAGTCCAGGTTGACCACCGGGACACCGGCGGTGTTGGCCTCCTTGACGGCGGGAACCAGGGCCGAGGAGTCGACCGGCGCGAGCGCGATCGCGTTCGCGCCCCCGGCGATGACGTCCTGGACGACGGTCACCTGTCCGGCCGCGTCGCCATCCTTCGGCGGGCCGAAGGATCGCAGCTTCACGCCGCGATCCTTGGCGGCGTCGGTCGCGCCCTGGCCGATGATGATCCATCCCTGGTTGGTGACCGACGGGTTCACATACCCGATGACCAGCTTCTTGGGGTCGCAGCTGCCGGACGCGGCCGATGCGGGCGAGTCGGTGCCCTCCATCGAACAAGCCGTGAGCGCCGTGAGTGCAAGAACGCCGGAGCCGAACAGCGCGGCGATCCTCGTGCGTGCTGACGTCATGGTCCTGGTTGCCTTTCTGGGGTGATCGTGGCGGGGTTGGCGGGGGTTGCGAGCAGAGCTCGGAGGTCGAGCGCGGTCAGCCGGCCGCCGACCATCCACTCGCACACGACGAGCGTTCCGTCCGGCGAGACGGCGACGTCGTGGGGTGCGTTGAACGCGCCTGGGGAAAGATCGGGCCGCACGGTCACTCCCTCACGGACCGCGTTCGGCCACCCTTCTCGGTCGAGTACGGCCGAATCGGCGGCGCCCAGGTTCGCAACGAGGCGGTCCTGCGCGTCGAACACCAGCACGCGGCCGTGCAGATCCGCGACCACGAGGTGGTCCCGCCACACCGTCATGCCGGATGGGCGGTCGACCTCGCCTTGGCCGATCACCGCGACCACGTCGGCGGACCGAGGATCGAGCGCGAGGATGCGGCTGTGCCCGCGGTCGGCGATCAGCAGCCTGCCTGCGCGCCGCCCGTCCCAGGCGATCGAGTGCGGGTTGTCGAGGTCGACATCGCCGAGTCCGATCGTGCCAAGCAGCGTTCCTGAGCGCGAGTACCGGTGCACGAGGTCAGCGCCGTAGCCGTCGGCCACCCAGATGTCGTCGGCGGCGACCACGGACGTCGGGCGAAAGACCTTCTCCCGGTAGATCGGCAGATCCGGGCGTCCGATACGTGCTCGCACGTGACCGTCGCGGCCGATCGCGAGCACCTGCCCGCCGTCCCCGGCTACGTGGGTGGTGTAGTTGCCGTCGTCGCCGCGGCACTGCTTGTTTCCCGGATCGGCGAGCCACAGCGTGTCGCCGTCCACGGCGATCCCGTGGACTTCGCGCGCCGGGACGGCAACGGACCACAATGCCGTTCCCGTCGGGTCGAAGGCGATGACTCGCGGTTCGAGGGCGTCGGTCGTCAGGAAGGTGCCGTCGTCATATGCCATCCCCGGATGGGCCCAACCGGGGGAAGCGGGAGTGAGCACATGGGTCAGGTCTTGCCACAGGGTGGCCGACGAGATGTCGGCGGGTGACGCGGTCACGCCGCGAACACCAGGGGCAACGTCTCGAAGCCGCGTTCGTTCATCTTCAGCACGCGCTCGGGCTCGCCGTCGAGCGCGAATGGCGCGAGATGCGGCAAGCCGTGCTGTAGAACGATCTTCGCCTCCAGCCGTGCGAGGGGAGCACCGATACAGAGGTGTACGCCGCCGCCGAACGCCATGTGCTTGCCGACGCGCCGGTTGATGTCGAGTTGATCCGGATCGTCAAACCGGTCGGGGTCGCGATTGGCTGAGCCGTAGACCAGCGTCACCGTGGCGCCTTCGGGAATGGTCACACCGTGCAGTTCGACGTCCCTGGTGGCAGTGCGCGAGGAATTCTGGATCGGACTGTCGAAGCGGAGGAACTCCTCGATCATCGCGGGCGCGGATTTCACTGCCGCGTCCTGCACCTTCGCTCGCAGTTCCTCGTCGCGTGCCAAATACCAGAAGATGTTCGTGAGCAGGTTCTTGGTGGTGGAGATGCCGGCAGCGATGACGAGCGTGCTCATCCCCACCTGTTCGATGTGCGTGAGCGGCCGGTCGCCGACGACACCGTTGGCGATGGCGGAGAGCAGGTCGTCCCTTCCATTGCCGCGACGCGTGGCGAGCTCTCCTGCCAGGAAGTCACGCACCTCGGCGGCGGCCGTGAGCGCCGAGGGCGGGATTGCCTCATTGCCGGATTCCCGGCCGAACATGCTGATGAAGCGTCCATAGACCCAGTCGTGATCCGAAGGGTCGATACCGAGCAGATCACAGACGACGCCCAGCGGGAGTCGGGTGCAGAACTCGCCGGCGAAGTCAACCCGGGAACGTCCGGCCAGCCGCTCGCTCAGCTCATGCACGCGCCGGGTCACGTCCTCTTCCTGCATGCGCACGAACCCGGGAGAGATGTGGTCTTTCAGCACCAGTCGGAACAGGTCATGGCCGGGTGGGTCGGTCTCCGCCACGTTGCCCTCGCCGAAGAAGATGCTGCCGGTCTTGTCCAGGTCGATGCCTTCGGCGCTGCTGTATGTCTGCCAATCGCGGTTGGCGTCGACGACGTCGTCCCAACGGGTCAGCGCGTAGAAGCCTCGCTCCGCGTTGAAATAGACGGGGTGCTCCTGACGGAGCATGGCGTACGTCGGGAACGGATCGTCGATGAAGACCTTGTCGAACGGATCCCAAAGTTGCGTCCCACCGGTCATGCGATCTCCTTCGATCGTGTGCCCAGCGCACCCGTCAGGTCGCCGGCCTCCAGGCTCTGTCCACGTTGTCATACTCTCGACAAACGCCACTGTATGGGCACTGAAAGCGGTATGTCAACGTGGTCAGCGAGAAGCCGTACGGGTCCGGTTCAAGGAGCGCGCGAAGGGCCGTGTCGCCCACGCCGCGGCGCGGCGAAGACGAACGTGTAACGCTGCCCGTTCCCCCCTTGGCCAGGCCCCCGCGGCCGGTCCGGAATCATGTCCGCGTTCGTGGACGGCATCATCGACGTGTCGACCAGGAAAGCCCGGCCGTCGCCCTCGCCGAGCAACAGGTCGAACGCATCACCGCCCACGCCGAGGACCTCGTCAAGATCGCGACGATCCGGCTGATGGCTGCCCGGCCGACCAGGGTGCCGCAGCGGCTGCGGCCGGGGTTCTGGGACAACGACGGGCGCTGCTGCGGCACGGCCGGCGTCGGCGACATCCTGCTCGACGCGGCGCAGTCCGGCTTCGCCGATGAACGCGACAGCGCGGAGTACGCCCGGCACGCGCTGGTCATGGGCGACGCCCTCGTCGGGCGGGCCATCGTCGACGGCGACGGCGCGCACTGGCGGTTCGTCGAGCACCGGCAGGATCCGCCGCTGCTTGCCTCGCGGACCTCGTGGATGCCGCCGGGATCGCCGCCTACCTGCTGCGCCGAATTAGCCCGTTTCGTCGAGGACGGCCTGGCGACGGCTGCGGGCGTGGACCGGCCGGAGCAGTGGTGGGCGGTACCCGAGCGCCTGCGGGTCGTCAACGCGCCGCCGCACGCCGACGTGCTGCGCGACCAGCGGGCTCAGCGCCGGCCGGCCGCCCCGGCGGTCACGGCCCGCAGCTCGTCGAGCGGCTCGCGGACGTAGTGCGGCAGCTGAAGACGGCCTGTGCCGTGTTCAGGCGGCGTGGTGCCCGGTGCTCTCCCGCAACACCAGCTCGACTGGGAACCGCTGCTGGTGGCCGGACGGGACGTCGTCGTCCAGGAGCAGCCGGGTCTTCGGTCAGGGCTATGAAGAGGTGGCCCGATTGCTGACCGAGGGTTGGGCTGGGCGCGTAGCTGGCGGGGTTCGTGGCAGGTGCCGACCACAGCGGCGATCACCCGGGCCCGGGCCCGGTTGGGGCCGGAGCCGATCAAGGCGTTGTTCGCCGCGGTGTGCCGGCCGGTGGCCACCCCGGCGACGGTCGGTGCCTTCTACCGGGGATGGCGTCTGGTCGCGGTGGACGGCACCACCTTCGATCTGCCCGACACAGTGTCCAATGTGGACTTCTTTGGCCGGCCGGGTTCGGGCCGCGGCAACGGCAGCGGCGCCTACCCGCAGGCGCGGGTCACGGCGGTGGCCGAGTGCGGCACCCACGCCGTCTTCGCCGCCACCACCGGGCCACTGTCCACCCATGAGACCGTCCTGGCCCAGCAGCTGTTCGGCGCGCTGAGTCCGGGCATGCTGCTGCTGGCCGATCGGGGATTCCTCAGCTTCGACCTGTGGCAGGAAGCCGCCGCGACCGGCGCAGACCTGCTCTGGCGGGTCAAGTCCGTCGCTGTGCTGCCCGTGATCGAGCAACTGAGCGACGGCTCATACCTGTCGCACATCTTCGCCGCACGCGACAGGCGCCACACCGACCCGGTCACCGTGCGGGTGGTCGAATACACCATGCCCGGTCAGGCCACCGTCTACCGGCTGATCACCACGATCCTGGACCCGGCAGCCGCCCCGGCGCTGGACCTGGCCGCGCTCTACACCCAACGCTGGGAGATCGAAACGTCCCTCGACGAGCTGAAAACCCATCAAGGCCAACCGGGCATGGTCCTGCGATCACAAACCCCGACCGGGGTCGAGCAGGAAATCTACGGCTTCCTCCTCGTGCACTACGCCATACGCAGCTTGATGCACCACGCCGCCACCGGCGCCGACATCGACCCCGACCAGGTGTCCTTCACCCGCACCCTGCGCCTCGTCCGCCGCCAGGTCACCACCCAGGCGGCGTTTTCCCCCCTCACGACTGACCCGGGCACTACGCCGGGCCATCCGTGAAATCCTGCGCCACCTCACCACCCGCCGCCCCCGCAGCAACCCCCGCGTGATCAAACGCAAGATGTCGAACTGGAAACTCAAACGGGCCCACCACCCAGACCCCGCACCTCCCGACCACACCATCACCATCACTGAAGCCACCCAAACCCAGCCCTGCCAAGCGAAAGAAGCCAGCCAACACGGCTTAAGTCAGCGGTATTGGGTCTAAGGCCGAGTAGCCGGGAGGAGGTCGCTGCCGGAGGGCCGACAGCGTTCGTGGCAGTACACGGTCTCGACGATCGACAACCGCGGGCGGGTCGCCGACGCGTCCGTCGTCCGCGGTCCTCACCCTCGTCGGCAAGGGCCTGTCCAACACGGAGATCGCGACCGAGCTGTACATCAGCGCGGCGACCGCCAAGGCGCACGTCGCCCGGCTGTTCACCAAGCTCGGCGCGCGCGACCGGGTCCACCTCGTCATAGTCGCCTACGAGGCCGGCTGGTCGGCGCGCCCGACTGACCCCCTGCCGTGGTCGACCACCGCTGCCGGTGGCCGACCACGGCGCGCCCGTCAGGGCAGCTCGAGCCACCGCGCCACGGCCGCCCACATCTCCCCCAGCATCTCCGGGCTGTTGAGGTCCGCGTGGGAACAGGGCAGCCGCGCCTCGCTGATCCGCCCGCCGATGTACGGCTCCCACAGGTCCGTCGGCTGGATGCCCTTGCGTGACGCCGCCCGCGGCGGCCCCTCACCAAGTACTCACCGGACATGATCAAAACGACGCTCGAAGCGCACACGAGGCGACCTTCCCCAGACCGGGTCCGCCGCGACACCGTCACGAAGCGTCAAGCCAGCACACGGCTTGACAAGCGATCCCCGATAGGGAATCAGACGTCGGTGACGCGGATGCCGGCGTGGGCCTTGTACCTGCGGTTGATCGAGATCAGATTGGCGGTCAGCGCCTCGACCTGGTGGGCGTTGCGGAGCCGTCCCGCGTAAACGCCGCGGGCGCCGGGGAGGCGCTCGGCGAGGGCGCACACGACGTCGATGGCCTTACGGTCGTCGCCGAGCACCAGCACGTCGAGGTCGATCTTGGCCACCGTAGGGTCGAGCAGGAGCGCCGCGGAGACGTGGTGGAATGCGGCCACCACCCGACTCTCGGGCAGCACCGCAGCCGCCTGCTGCGCCGCGCTGCCCTCCTCAACCGGCAGCGCGTACGCACCCTGCTTGTCGAAGCCGAGAGGGTTGACGCAATCCACCACGATCTTGCCGGCGAGCTGGTCGCGCAGGGACGCCAGTAGGGCCCCGTGGCCCTCCCAAGGTACGGCGACGATCACGGTGTCGGCCTCCGCAGCCACGGTGGCGTTCTCGTCGCCGCGCACGCCGATCTCACGCGCGGCCTCCTGCGCCCGCTCGGCGCTCCGTGAGCCGATCAGCACGGTGTGTCCGGCCTGCGCGAACCTGCGAGCCAGGCCCTTGCCCTGGTCGCCGGTCCCGCCGAGGATCCCGATGGACAAGGTGGATACGTTGGGCAGATCTGCGGTGTGCTCAGCCATACGGCTGATCATGCCAGTGCGGGAGGCATTCGCTTCCTGTCCGAGCCTGTGAGATCAAGCATTCGGCACCCGGATACACCATGGCCGTGAGCGCGATCAGCGCGCCGGCGAGGCCGGCGGCAAACGCGCGGCGTCGCGATGAACTGCTGGGCGGGTGCCGCCTGACCACGATCACCTCGTGGCTCCGGCGGGAGTTGCCCCCTGATCTTGGACACTTGAACCTTGGATCTGGTAATCCGGGGAGATCAGGAGTCCTGGTAAACGATGGTGAACAAGCACTACCCGGTCGGGTTCAAGGCCGACGCTGTGGCGTTGTACCGATCTCGGCCGGGTGCCACGATCGCGCAGACCGCTGATGACCTCGGGGTCAATCGGAAGACGCTGCGCGGCTGGGTCCGTGCCGACGATCAGCGGCGAGGCGGCCTGGCCGGTCCCGCATCGTCGGCTGCGAAGCCGCACGCGACCGGCTCGGTCGAGGAAGAGAACGCCGAGCTACGCCGGCGGATCCGTGAGCTGGAAGAAGAACGGGACATCCTGCGGAAGGCTGCCCGGTATTTCGCCGGGGAGACGCGCTGGTGAGACACCCTCTGTCAACCTTCGCCTCATGGGGTGGGCGCGACGGCGCGGTTTCGGTTTGCGGTGTGGGTGTCCTCGTCGTAGGTGACGCCGAGGCGTAGGCAGTGCCAGAGCAGTTCGAGCCAGCGGTTGCCGAGTTGCGCAGGGCGCTGGAGTGCCGGTCGCCGGCGGCGATTGATTTGGCGTTGTAGAAATCTCGGGCCCAGGCGGAACGGGTGATGCTGCAGAACGCCCACTGCAAGACGGCTTCGCCGAGATAGCGGTTGAACGCCAAACGCCGGGCGACGGTGTATTCACTGCGGCCGGAGCGTCGGGTGACCGGAGCTTGGCCGGCGTAGCACTGCAACGCGTTCGGCGTCGCGAACTGATGCCAGTGTTCGCCGATCTCACCGGCGATCCATGCGGCGAGCCGGTCGCCAAGGCCGGGCATGCTCAGGTAGATGTCCCCGGCGGGGAACGCTGCGGCTGGGTCGGGGTCCTTCACGGTCTTGGCTCGTGCCGGGCGATGACCGCCGAGCAGGAGCTCACCCATCCGACGCTCCCATAGGCGCCGTTGCGCGCGGAGTAGCAGTAGCTGGGCGGCAGCCAGCCGGATGCTGCCGGTCTTGGCCTGGACCAGGCCTGGCTGAGCGCTCAGCTGCGGCCGCGACAGCGTCTGCAGGACACGGTCGGCGAAGCGGCCCGGCCAACCGTGACGGCAGGAACGAGCGAAGCTTCGAGCTCGTCGCGGCTGACTGCCGCCAGCGCCTGGGCGCAAGGCCAGCGCTCCACGAGTTTGAGAAACACCGCAGCGCTCAAGTCGCCGTCGGCGATCTCGATAGCGGCGGGGAAAACCGCCAGCAGGTCAGCACGCAGCCGGTTACCTAGGCGCCGCTCATCTCGAGCGGCGCGCACATCGTCGCGAGCGATGGCGCGCAGCTCGGCGCCGATCTGCCCGTGCGGGATCAGTGCCCGCAGCTCAATATAGGTGTCCAGGGCGAGCAGACAGCAGATCCGGGCATCCTCCACGTCGTCTTTCTTGCGAGCCGGCCCGCGGCGGCGAGCCACCAGGTCCGGGTTGATCGGAATAACGGTGAAACCGGCTTCCACCAACGTCTCGACGAGCAACCCGTTGCGCCCCAACTCCCGGGAAATCGTCGACGGGTCGCGACCGATCCGGCGCGCGATCTCGCGGACTCCCTTGCCCTGCGCCCGCAACAGCGCGAAGGCCTCACGTTCGCCAAACGACAGGAACCGGCCCGACACCGTCGCAGGCAACCCAGGATTCACGCCGCCAGCATGCCGGAACCACCGGAACCCGACCGGCGGCGACACACCCGCCGCCGCGGCCGCATCCTCGGTCACCGCCCCCCGACGGATCGCGGCCCAGAACGCGACCCGATCCTCACGCCACGCCACCGACGGCCGTCCCGGCGACGGCATCTGCCCCCGATACTCCCGAACCTGCTTCTGCCGCAGCCCCAAACCCATCGCTCCACCCCTCCAGAAGGGTGTTGCGACCACCGGTTGAATCCGCCAAACGAGCCGTGATCGGAGTGATGAATGAGGGCGTCGCGGTCGGGCCGGCGTTGCCACAGCGCCATGGTCAACGCGTCCAGGGGCAGGTCGGTGCGCTGGTGCTCGGCCAGGCGCCAGCCGACGATCGCGCGGGAGTACAGGTCGATGACGAACGCCACGTAGACGGTCTGGCCCTCGATCGGCACGTAGGTGTAGTCGGCGACCCACCGGGTGTTCGGCGCGGTGGCGGTGAAGTCCCGGCGCAGCAGGTCGGCCGGTTTGGGCAGGGCCGGGTCGGATCTGGTGGTCCGCGGGGTCTTGCCGCAGCGGGCGCCCTGGATGCCGAGGCGGCGCATCAGCCGTTCCACCGTGCAGCGGGCCACCTGCTCACCATCGCGTCGCAGCTGCCGCCAGATCTTGCGGGCGCCGTAGACGCGGTAGTTGGCGTCGTAGGTGGCCTGGATGCGGTGGCACAGCTCGTCGTCACGGACCGCTCGGGTCGACGGGCGCCGGTTGCGGGCGGCGTAGTACGTCGACGGTGCGATCGGCAGGCCGGTGTCACGCAGGACCTGGCAGATCGGCTCGACCCCGTAGACCTCACCATAGGTGTCGAGGAAGGTGACTATCTGCTCTGTGGCGGGTCGAGCTCCCGCACGAAGAAACTCGCCGCCGCCCTCAGGATGTCGTTGGCCCGGCGCAGTTCACGAACCTCCCGCTCGAGCTCAGCGATACGCTGCCCGTCCTCGCTGGACGTGCCCGGCCGCGTCTCCGAGTCGACCTCGGCCTGGCGGACCCAGCCCTGCAACGCTTCACGGTGAACGCCCAACTGGTCAGCGACCCGGGCGATCGCGCCCTGCTTCTGACCTGTCGATCTCCGCATCTCGAACACGAGCCGAACCGCGCGCTCACGCAGCTCATCGGGGTACTTCCTCGGTGCAGCCATGGCGGCTCCTACCTTTCCAGGTTTCGGAGCCTCCAAAAAAATCCGGGGCGGTTCAGTATGACCGTTTGCGGGTTGGGTTCGGTGGGTGTTGGGCGCAGGCCAAAGATCGCGAAGCCGTCCCACCGAGTTCCAGTGGGGACGATGTCGAGGACGAGCGACTCCGGTTCCAGCGGTGCGGCCCGAACCCCTGAGCTGGCCGTCCGGCTCGACGGCGGAGTCCTCGCAGTGCCGAGCGTCCTGCTGCCCACCTGCCTGCTGCTGTGGGAGCTCGCGGCCGGGTCGGCAGGATCGACATCGAGGGCGCCGCCGGACCGTCCCCGTGGTGATCAGTTCATTGGGCGTGAGGGCAACGCACCGTGAATGCTTCTGTCGCCGATCGTCCGTGTCGCGGTTCGGTCGACACGTTCGATCAACGAATCGGTTGAAGCGCTCGCTACCGCCCGATGAACCGCGCGATGGCAGCCTCCGAGTCTGCGTATGCCGACAGGTGCTGGGTGTAGTCCTGCTCGGCCCGGTACGCGGCCTCCAGCGGGAGCGTGTCCGAACGAAGGATCGACGCCTTCGCCATCCGGATCGCGATGGGGCTTTTCCCGGCGATCTCCTTCGCGAGCGCCCGCGCATCGTCGAGTAGGCGGTCCTGCGGGACGACGGAGTCGAGACCGCCAAGGCGGTACATCTCCTGCGCCGGCACTCGCTCCCCGGTGTAGATCATCCGACGCGCCCGACCGGGCCCCACCATCCACTGTGCGAACGACGCGGCGCCAAGCACGCCGACGTCAATCTCGGCCAGGGAGAAGAAGGAGCTTTCAGACGCGATGACGACGTCGCTCACCGCGGCCAAGGCGAGACCGGCGCCGATCGCCGCGCCGTTCACGGCACAAATGACTGGCACGGCACAGCGCCGCACAGCCCAGAACGCCTCCCTGGTAGTCCGGTACGGGTCGCCCACGTCAGCGGGCGGCGGCTCGGACCGCTCGACCGCGAGGTCCTTGATGTCCCGGCCAGCGCAGAAGGCCCGCTCCCCAGCGCCAGTGAAGACGACGACGGACACGTCCGTCCGATCGCCAAAGGCGCTGAACACCTCCGCGATCTCGTGATAGGTCGTACGGGCCAGCGCGTTCACCGGCGGCCGGTCGAGAACCACCTCGGCCACGCCGTCTTGCACGCTCACTCTCAGGTCGCCTGCCATTCCCGTCCCACCCTTCGACTCGGGCTGCGGTCTGGACCAACATAGGAGCCTTCGAACCCAAAGTCAACGTAGCCGTTGAAGTAGTGCTACGAAGGGACGGCGTCGGTCGTGAGCGAGCCCGAAGAGATCCCCGATGCCGACCACGAGCAACTCATCGAACGGGGCCGTAGGGACTGGCCGTGGAGGAGCGGCGGGTGCCGGTCGGAGAGTAGTCGCCGATCGGGTACGCACCACCGTCCCCGGGGTAAAGGAGGCGTCCTGCCCGGTCGTTTCCTGTGCATGCGCAACATGACAATCCCGTTGAGGTCCGGCCGGTGGCCGGCAAGCCGACCGTGAGGAAGGCCCGGTTCATCAGCGGGCGAACGATGGCCCAAGAAGCGAATGCCGGTACGTCGAAAGGCGCCAGGGAACCGGGGTCTTGGACCAGTTCCTTCGCTGGTGGCCTCCGGATAACTGGCCGGATACGGGCTGTTGCCCGGGCCTGAAAGGGCGCTGGCGTGGGTCAGGTGAGCCTGTGGATGGTGCGATGAACGTAGGGATCGGAACCGATGGACAAGTTGGACTGTTGCCGCGCCTGGCGTGGTGGTGAACGGACCTGAGGACGCCGCCTTGGACTGGGACGCTGTGGATTGGCGTGCGGTTGAGGACGACGTACGGCGACTGCGACAACGGATCTTCACGGCGTCGAAGGCACCCAGAACTGCTTCGGGAGTGATCGACTATCGTCGGGGCCAGCCTGGGACCATCGGGCGGCGGGTGGCGCGTAGCCTGGGTAGTGCGGGCCGATCGCAGCGCGCGACGTGGAGAAGCGGCTATGCGCTGTCGACGACGTGTGGCCGGTCGGTGCATCACCGCCGATCCGACCGCGCGCCGGCCGGATCGGCGGTCTACCATGAGACATGTGGATCAGGTCCAGGCCAGCGACGGGAGGGATTGATGGAGGAGAAATCACGGCGGCCTCGGCCTGCCAAGCGGGCCCTCACGCTGGCCATGAAACGGGAGGCGGCGCAGCGCAAGGACCGCGCCCAGTACGGCGCGAAGCGCGAGAAGATCCTCAAGGCCGCAGGTCCCGTGCTCGCTCGCAACGGGCTCGGCGGTACCACCATCGAGGCCATTGCGCGTGAGGCCGGCCTCGATCGGGCAACCGTCTACTACTACTTCTCCGACAAGTACGCGATCTACCGAGAGGCGATCCACGACGGCGTCGCCGAGCTGGTCTCGGGGCTGGAGGAGGTCAGCAAGGCCGACCTGCGCCCGCCGGACCGGCTGCGGGAGTCGATGCGCACCATCATGCGGGCCTACGAGCGGCACTATCCGCAACTCTACATCTTCTTTCAAGAAGGGGCGGGCTCGACGGTCATCGACACGCACCTCAACCAGGATCTCATCGACTCGGGCCGCCGGGCAGAGAATCTGATCGAGGCCACGGTGCGCGAGGGGATTGGGTCCGGGGAGTTCCACCTCGCCCTGCCGCCGAAGGTGTTCGCCAAGCTGGTCGTGGGCATGCTGAACTGGACGTCCCGCTGGTTCGTCCCGAACGGTGCGCTGAGCGCCGAAGACATCGCCGACGGCATGACCGAGACAGTGCTGAGCGGGATCGTGCAGCGGACGCCGTAGCTCCCGCAGTCTCGGTCCAGGAACCCGGCGCAGGTGGGTGTTGGCGAGGCGGGGCCCTGCGTGACCGTGGCGACGCCGGGACGACCGCCGCGCCCGGCCGCCATCATCACGGCCCCGACTCGCGGACTGCGCGCTACCCGACTACCGCACAGCGGTGTCAACGTGCATGCTGGCTTCGCGCCGACGGGCCTACGGACTCGGTCTTTGCGCGGCCGCTGGGCAGCGTTGTGCTCGCCGCCAGGAGGGCGTTTTTCGCACTGGCCAGATCGACGTGGGCGTGCTCGGGGTAGCGTCGCCATCGCAGTGGCAGACAGTTCAACGGAACCGTTGATCATTCGCGTTCCTGGATAGTATCGCGTCTACCGAGGGCAGGAGTGCTCAGCGGCGACTCTATCCCTTCGCATCTCACGGCCAGTCCGTGCCCGACCGCGCTGAACAGGGGGCGGCGATGACGTCGGCCAGCCCACTGCGGCTGAGCTGGGACTCCCGCCAGTGGCCAGGGGGTCGTGCTCCACCGCGGAGTCCCGCTGGCGCGACGGACCTGAACGTGTGGACCGCGACCCCGGCCCGGTATATGCTCTGCGGCGCCGCGCTGAACCTGCGGAGCGCCTGGCCGCAATTGCATGTGACCGACGCATATAGAGGTGTTCCTGGCTGATGTGTGGGTCAGTTGCGGCCAGGTAGTTGTTAAGGGTCAGGACGATTTTTCACTGTCCGCTAGCAGTAGTGCGGGTCGGTGGCCGGCGAGTTGGAGCATGGCCAGGGCGATGACGGACTCGGCGCTGCGGAATCCGAAGCCTCGGCGGATGATCAGGCGGATGCGGGTGTTCACCGATTCGACGCGCGCCTGGGCCACCAACCAGCTCGGCCCGCGTGACCCGCACAAGGACTCTGGCTGGGGCACCTCCACCGGCATCGAGGGCTACCAGCTCTACCGGTCAACCCGAATCGTGTGTAAACCTACAGCCGGTGAACTGACCGCAGGGAATGGTCGTATGACGATCGCTCCGATGAGCCGATGACGGCTCAGAAGTCACTGGTCACGCGCTCTCCCGTGCGGTGTCCGACGACTCCGCTTGGGCCTCGGAGCGGGGCCGGTACGTTGCCGTGAGGAGGCCCGCAACAGCAACGACGCCGACGCCGATCGCGATGAGGGCACCCCACCCACCCGCGACCACGATGCCCAGCGCCGCGTCGATCGACGCCACTCCGGGCCCCGCGATCGCCACCACGGCGGCCACGACGGCTAGGACCAGCACGTACTCGTAGCCGTCCTTGAAAACGAAGAAGCCGTTGCGCCGGTGCGCGACGACGCCGGCAACCAGCATGACGGCGATGACCGCGGCGGACGAGAACGGCGTGAGGAACCCGAGGATCAGGCTGGCTCCGGCGACGACTTCCACGATCGCGCTCATCACGGCCTGGACCATCCCGTGCCGCAGGCCCAAGCTCTCGAACCAGCGCGCAGCACCGGGCAGGCGTCCTCCGCCGAAGGCGTGGTTGAGCCCGTGTACGACCATGACGCCGCCGAGGACCACTCGCAGCAGCAATAATGCGACATCTATTCGATCCATCGGCAGATCTCCTCGATCGCACCCGTTGAACGAAGCACGCAGCGGTTCAACGGGCGAATTCCATGACTCGGGAACGGCGCGTGTAGCTGGTCTAGCTGGCGTTGCAGGTGCGGATCGGCAGTTCGAGTCGGAAGTCCCGGAGGGCGCTCGCGCAGCGACCCCCGTTCCGGCGTCTACCGGACGGCTGCGTCACGGGTTCAATGGGGCACCTCAGGGATCGCATCCGGCGCGATCTTGACGTCGATGACGACGGGGCAGTCACTGTCCTGCATCACGGCCAGTGCGGGAGCGAGATCGTCCATCGTCGACACGGTGAAGCCCTTGCAACCCAGTGGCCCGGCGAGGTCGGCGAACTGCGGCCAGTCGAACAACGACAGCCGCGGATCGATACCGCGATGGACGAACTGGTCGTACTCCGCCCCGTAGCTGCCGTCGTTGCAGACGACAACGGTGAGCGGAATGCCCTGCCGCACAGCGGACTGCAGCTCGGCCAGACCACTCATCATGAACCCACCGTCGCCGGTGATGAGCACAGTCGGTTCGTCAGAGGCCGCGCACGCCGCGCCGATCGCTGCCCCCATTCCCAGGCCGACCGCGCCGAATGACGTCGACAGCACGTGCGCCGCCGGCTCGTGCGTCCCGAGATAGCGGAAGCTCTCGCCCAGGAACCGGCCGCCGTCCTGCACTATCGTGCGCACGGCGGGCAGCGCCGCGTCGATCGCGCTGAGCACGGCTGCCAGGCTGAAGGAGTCGGTCGAGGTCACGGTCCACTGCAAGGCCTCCGGTGTGAGCCGCCGGCGGACGAGCTCACGGTAGGAGGACTTCGGGATCTCGGCGGCGTCGAGCCACTCGACAATCGTCCGAGCCGTCGCGGCGGCGTCGCCCGGCACGCCGGCAGTCACCGGGGTGTGCCGACCAATTGCCGATGGATCGTCGTCCACGTGCACCACCGACTTGCCTTTGAGCAGCTCAGTCCCAGCGGTGGTCCAGGTGTTGAGGCTCGCGCCGAACGCCACGATGCAGTCCGCATCGTTGATCGTCTCCACACCGATCGCGGTCGACAGGGTGCCGAACACCCCGACCGAACCTTCCTCAGCGCTGTACAACCCACGAGCCTTCAGTGTTGTTGCGATCGGCGCCCCGAGCCGCTCGGCGAGACCGAGGACGGCATCGCGCGCCGACTTGTCCAGTACCCCCCGCCCTGCGAGCACGAGGGGCCGCCGGGATGCGGCGAGCACACCGACGGCCACGTCCAGCGCGGACTCCTCCGGTTCCTGAACCGCGCCCGACACGCGACCGGCATCGGCGATCAGCGGCTCGCCCACCTCGTGCCACTGGAAGGAGGTCGGGCAGTTGAGCACCACGGGGCGCCGCCCATCCCTGGCCCGGCGCGCTGCGCGGTGGACCGCGGACGCGGCGTCCTCCGGGCGTTCGACCAGCACGTAGTCCGCACCGGTGGCGGCCACTAGCGGTGCCTGGGCCAGCGACTGGACGTTCGCCCTGTTCCCTGGGTTGGTGTCACCGCAGATCAGGACCATCGGCGTGGCGCTGCGGACCGCTTCGACGAGGGCGGTGACCGTGTTCGTCAGGCCGGGGCCCTGGGTGACGGTGGCGACCCCGAGGCGCCCGCTGCGGCACGCGTACCCGTGGGCCATCATGACGGCCCCCGCCTCGTGGACGGCGCTGACGTACCTGCCGTGCTGCTGCTCGACGAAGGCGTTGACCATGAATAGGTTCGAGTCGCCCAGCAATCCGAACAGGGTGTCGACCTCGTTCGCCGCCACGGCGGCCGCGAGTGCTTCGTGAACCCGCATCCCTGAGAAGCCTCCTCCATCGTCAAGGGCGCATGCGCCCGCCGGTCGAGCTGAGGCCGGCTGCACCACCCGATGTGTCGCGCTCCCAAGAGCGACCCAGGTCACCCATCGAGCACCTGGCCCGACACTCACCCTAGCCCTTAGGGACAATTTTGAACACGTATGTTGAAGAGATCCGAACCACGATTGCATACGCTGCCACGGGCCATGCAGGCTCTTCGAAATTAGCGGGGGTCGAGATGTCCGCGGGTTTTGCGGGTGGTGGCGGTTCGGGTTCGTAGTCGCGGAAGCCGTAGGCGTCGCGGGTGATGGTCTTGATGACCCGGTTGGTGCCTTCCGAGACGGCGTTGGTGATGCCGGTGTGCAGGAACGCCAGGATTTCCGGTCACCAGGTCTCGACGGTCGTGGCCAGGCGTTCCAGTTCGGGGAGGTCGGCGTCGGCGCAGCGGCGGTAGAACCGGTGCAGCAGGTCGCGGACCTGTTCCCGGTTCGGGTGGGTGCGGGCGGTGGCGAGCAGGTCGAGCAGGTCCTCCTTGGCGTGCCACGCGGCGGTGACCGGCGCGCCGATCACCGTGGGCAGGCCGGCCAACTCGTCGAGGAGGGTGTCGACGTGTTCGCCGCGCATCCGGGCGGCGCAGCGGGTGAGCCTGTTGCGCAGTTCCCATTCGCGGTTGCTGTTGCGGCCGCGCCGGCCGCGGTGGGTGACGGTGACCCGGCGGCGGACCTCGGTGAGGGTCTGGTTCGCCAGCTGCACCAGGTGGAAATGGTCCACGACCAGAGTGGCCTGCGGCAGGACCCGGCGGATCGTGCACATGTCGATCGCGACGTACTGGACCGCGTCGCGCCAGGCCGTGTCGCGTGCGTCCAGCCAGTCGATGACCGCCTGGGCGGTGCGGCCTTCGACCTGCCCGAGCAGGCCCTGCCCGCCGGACAGGTCCACAAACCCGACGTGCCACCGGTCCACCGCGGTCTGCCAGACACCGGTGGCCTCGTCGAAGACCCATCTCGGCCGGCCCCGGCGGATCTCGTCGATACCGAGCACCTGCACCGGCTCCGGCTGGGCCGGTAGCACCGTGCGGGCGTGGTCGGTGAACGCCGCCGCGACGACCGGCCAGGACATGTCGTGGTCGCGGGCCGCTTGGACCACGGTGCGGCCCTGATCGGCCACCGCCACCCCGGCCGCCGCCCGTAACCGGCTGGTCAAGCGCTTGCGTGGTGGCACCGCTGCCACCGACTCGGTGAACGACCGGCGTGGGCACGCCGGCTCGTCGCAGCGCCAGCGGCGCTTGGCCCACACCAGCCGTGGTCGGCGGCCACCGACGGGCAGGTCGCGCGGCCGGGTCACCCGTCGGCCCTTGGACCGTCGCGCCCGGGTGCCGCAGTCCGGGCAGTGTCGTGCCTGCTCATCGGCGGTGACCAGGTGCACCACCGGCATGTCGGGGTCGCCGGCGACCCCGACCACGGCTAGGCCGTCAAGGCCCAGCAGCCGCGTCGTATCGTTAACCACGCCCGTAGCTCTTCTGTTGTGATCATCTTGCTTCGACAACAACATGATCTACAAGAGCTACGGGCATCTATCGGCAGGGCCCACAGTGGAACATCAGCCGACCCTCAGACCCCCGCCAAGTTCGAAGAGCCACCAAAGTCCTCAAGGGACAAACCGCTGAAGCGTTCCCCGGAAGTGCCCAACGAGGAAGGTAGTCCCATCAACCGCTTCCAGTTCGTCGCCGACCACCAGCAGCGCTACGGCGTGAAGCGGTTGTGCCAGATCATCGGGGTGTCCCGGTCCAGCTTCTATCACTGGCGGCCGGCCTCGCCCGCCCGAGCCGCACGGGAGGCCGCGGACACTGCCCTCGCGGTCCGGATCCGGGCGGTGCACACAGCGTTCGACGGCACCTACAGGGCGCCGAGGATCACCGCCGAACTGCAGGATGACGGCCTGCCGGTCAACCACAAGCGGGTCGCCCGGGTGATGCGCCGCTTCGGCATCCAGGGCCTGCGGCTACGCCGGCGAACCCGCACGACGATCCCGGACCCGGCCGCGGCGAAGGCACCCGATCTGATCGGCCGGGACTTCACCACCGAGGCACCGAACCAGCGTCACGTCGGCGACATCACCTCCCTGCCGGTCGGTGAACGCGGCTTCCTCTACCTGGCCACCGTCATCGACCTGCACTCCCGCCGCCTCGTGAGCTGGGCGATCCCCGGCCACATCCGCACCGAACTCGTCAACGACGCCCTGCACGCCGCCCAACGCACCCGCGGCAGCCTGGACGGGGCCATGCTGCATACCGATCATGGCGGTCAATATCTATCTCTATCCGCTACACCCGTGAAGTTGCACTCGCTGGCGCCCAGCTGTCGGCCGGGACCGTCGGCGACTCGTACGACAATGCTCTGGCCGAGACCGTGATCGGCCTGCACAAGACCCAGAGCCAGCTAGAGATCGTCACACTCGAATGGATCTATTGGTACAAACACCGGAGCCTCCACGAGGCCTGCGACTACCGTCCACCCGCCGAGTACGAGGCCCTCTATTACCTCAACCAACCACCCGCTACAGTCGACACAACCCACTGATCACGGCCTCCAAAAAACCCGGGGCGCTTCATACCGCCGCAAGGCCGTACTCGCACTTGACAGGGCTGTTCCACATCAGGGCAGTGCCCTACGCCCTGACTGCAGGGCTATCAGCGTGATGCCGACACGCGTCCCGGTCGCCCTGCGAGTAGCCTGGCACGGGCCAATCGGCTACTCGCGACAGGCGTTCAACGTCATCGTTGACAGTATGAGTTGACTTGTCATAGATTGGTAACGCCGATGGCCGTGGCCGTGGTGGTGGTGTGAGGGCGTGACGCGCCGACGGCAGGATCCGAATCGAGCGATGGAGCCGGCCGCTCCGACACGTCGCGACTGTGGAGTGGCTGCGAATGGGCCAGTGAGGCCCCGCCTCGGGCCGCCGAGATGGGTGGCTGGGCTGGTCGAGCCGCTACCCGTGGGCGCATCCTGACATTCACAGACGTGGATGCATAGCTTGGTCATGACCGGGACTGTACAAATAATGGCGGATCTGCCGATCAAGGGAGAGACGCCAGATGACGACCGAGACCATCATGGAGTCCGAGTCGGCAGAAATCCAGCAGTTGCAAGACGGAGGCACGCGTGACGGAACGCACGGACCTTTTTGGGTCACTGGCAGCGATTCAGCAGTTGCCGCACCGCTACGCGCGGGCGGTCTCCTCGGGCGACATGGATACCCTGGCGGACCTGTTCACGCCGGACACGCGTAGCGTTCTCCACGAGATCAGCCGTGACGGATCCAAGTCCTACCTCGGCGCTGTTCTGCGGCAGCCGCGACCGTTCAATCGGGCCCTCGGCAACCACATTGTCGACTTCGACGACGCCGATCACGCGCGTGGCATCGTGTACTGCCACGGTGAAGCGGAATCGGTCCTTGGCGATAGGCAGTGGTGCATGCTGCGCTATCGGGACTGGTACGTCCGCCTCGATGGCGGGTGGTACTTCGCCCGGCGCCAATGCCATCGCGTGTCGGGCTGGCCCTCAGCGACGGGTTTGGCAGCGGCGGGACCGCAGATGCCGATGCCGTGGAGCGACGATGCATGACGTGTTGATCACCGGCGGAACGGTCGCCGACGGGTCCAAAATGCTGCCCTTGGCAGGGCCATGTCGGCGTCGCGGGTGAGCGAATCGTTTCGGGTGTGGCGTAGCGGACAGCCGGTTCTGGGTTCCCGGCGATGCCCCGAGCCAACTCGACGGCGGCCGCCAGCGGGTCCACGACCGGGACGACGCGCAGGGCAATCCCGCACTCCACCGCCTCCGCGGCCGTCAGTCGACGTCCGGACAGGACGAGCTCCACGCACGCGCGTAGCCGACCAGGCGCGGAAGCCGCTGGGTGCCGCCCCCACCCGGGACGAGGCCGCGGGCAACGTCGGGCAATCCGATCTGCGCATGGTCCGCGACCAGACGCATGTCACAGGCGAGCGCCATCTCTAGCCCGCCGCCGAGGGCGAACCCGTTGATCGCGGCGATCGTCAGCTGGGCAGCTCGGCGAGCTGCTCGATATCCTGGCTGCGCCGTATGCGGTCGCGGCGCGGGACCGGGTCCTCCGGGCTGCCCGCCTCCCAAGGTCCGTGCCCGCGCAGAAGAGGCGGCCGCCGGCGCCGGTGAGGATCACCACCGGCACCCTGCGGTCGGCCGCGACCGCGCGCCATAGCGAGGCCAGTTCGTCGCGCATGACTTGGTTGCGTGCGTGAGCCGCCTCCGCCCGGTCGAGCTGGACCGTGAGCACCCCGACTCGAGCTCTGTGCGCACAGTCGTCCCGCGGGCCCCGGGTACCATGTCCGTCACGATCTGGAAGGGGACTGGATCTCCCCGTCGTCGCCGTACTCGTAAATTCCCCGCCCGCTCTTACGTCCGAGCCGACCCGCCGCAACGAGGTTGCGCAGGCCCACGGTCGGACGGAAGCGCTCACCCAGGGTCTCGCTCAACGACTCGAGTACACGCAGGTAGGTGTCGAGGCCGTTGCGGTCTCCCAGCTCAAGGGGACCGATCGGAAAGTTGAGCCCCAAGCGCAGCGCCCTGTCGATGTCCTCGGCGGTGCCAACGCCTTCCTCCAGCATGCGCAGGCACTCCAACCGCACGATCGCCGAGATTCGCGAGGTCAGGAAGCCAGGGCTGTCCTTCCGGCAGACAACCGTCTCCTTGCCCAGAGAGGTCGCGAAGCGGCAGGCCGCCACGACCACGTCGTCGCTGGTCTGCAGGCCGCGCACCACCTCGACCAGGCGCATGAGCACCGCAGGGTTGAAGAAATGCAGGCCGACGACACGTGTCGCCCCGTCGCCGACGGCGCTCGCGATCGAGGTGATGGAGAGCTGCGACGTGTTCGTGGCTAGCACGGCGTCGGGCTTTGCGGCGGCCGCTGCCTCGGCGAGCACGGCCTGCTTGACCTGCAGCGCCTCGACGACGGCCTCGACGACGAGGTCAGCGTCCGCCGCCGCGTCATCGAGCGTCGTGCAAAGCCGCAGCCGGCTCAGGGCCTGATCACCTCTCTCGGCGGCGAGTCGTCCCTTCCCGACCAGCTTTTCGATGCTCGCGCTGATGCCTTCGCGAGCACGCTCCAACTGCTGCGGCGCCGCGTCGCACAGGGCGACGTCGTACCCGGCCGTCGCGGCCAGCTGGGCGATGCCGGAACCCATGATGCCGGCGCCGACAACGGCAACCCGGCTGATGTCGCGTATTGGTGTCACGACGAGAGGATAGCAAAGCTCTCAACGCTCTTGTTGAATTTTCACGAGTCGGCGCTACGTCACCGATGTGGATGAGCCCGAGCTGATCGTGCGCACCGACGAGGGGGAATAGCCCAGCTGGTCCTCAATCGACCGGGCGAGCTGAACGCCTGGACCTACTCACTCGAGTCCGCGTTCCTCGCGGCCTCGAAGCCGCGGCGGTCGACTCGGCGATTCGGGTAGTGGTCGTCACCGACGCAGCCCGCGGTTTCTGCGCGAAGGCGTCGATTTCGTTGCTGGGCAACGAAATCGGCGCCGGAGCGCCCGGACCGGGCCCGACGGCAACGGCTGTGCGAGCTGACCGAGTTCTTCAAACCGGCAATCACGGCGATCAACGGGCCGGCAGCTGGCCTCGGCTTGGCGCCCTGTCGTGCGACGTCCGGTTCGCCGCTGCCGAGGCGGCGCTTACCACCTCGTGCCCGCGGCTGGGTCTCGTCGCGGAGCACGAGGTCTCCTGGCTACTCCCCCGCGTGGTCGGCTTCGCTCGTGCAGCCGGCTATTCTCCGGTCGCACCGTGACCGGCACCGAGGCCGCCGAAATGGGCACAGAAAAGTGTTTATTGACCGGAAGGGCAAATGTGTGATGTTCAGGCTGCGGCGTAGCGGACTTCTGGCTTGTGGAAGAAGGCTTTGACGGCGTTGGGCTGGTTCTGCCGGCGGCGTAGGTGCGACGCGGCTGCTTTGGCCAGCCCAGCCGGGTTGGCCGGGTTTGCTTGTGCCACATGGCGTTTGACGTCGCGGTTGAGTAGTTCCACGGGATTGAGCTCGGGTGCGTAGCCGGGCAGGAAGTGCATCTCAATACCGTCAATGTGTTCGGTGAGCCAGGTACGGACGTTGACCCGGCGGTGCACGGGGTGCCCGTCCACGATGAGGTGGATCTTCCGGTCGAGGTGACGGGTCAGCCTGTCGAGGTAGGTCAGGAACAGCGGGCCGGTGAACGTGCCGTGGTAGCAGGTGAAGTACAACTCGCCCTTGTTGCTGATCGCGGCCATCACGTTGACGCCGAAGCGTCTCTGCCGGTCTTGGCCACCACCGGGGTCTGCCCGACCGGTGCCCAGGTGGTGCCCACGGCGGCGTCGGAGCGTAGCCCGGTCTGGTCCAGCCACAGGACGATCGCCTTCTCCTTGCGGGCGCGGGCCTCGATGGCCGGGTACTGGACCTCCAGCCAGTGCGTGACCGCCTCGGGGTTCTGCTCGTACGCCCGGCGGACCGGTTTCTGCGGTGACAGGCTCCAGGAACGCAGGTACTTGCCGATGGTGACCAGCGACAGGCCGACACCGAACCAGTCACGGATGAGTTGGCGGACCTGCGGGCGGGTCCAGACCAGGCCGGGCAACGCGACCTGGTCGGGGATCTTGTGCAGGATCGCCCGCCGGACGCGGGCCTGCTGCCGCGGGTCGAGGGCCTGTTGCTCACCGGGACGCCGTCCCCGCCGGCCGGTCTGTAGCGCACGGTTTCCCTTAGGGCGCGTCTCAGATGGTGAGATGCTGACCTCGGGCATGATCTTCGTTTCGTGGCCGATGTGGTTGATGACATGGTGGGAACGTGGGCGCCGGACGACTTCTGGGAGATTGCCGGGC